>CAWISY010000057.1:0-3410 GCA_963838455.1 Bryobacterales bacterium | reverse complement strand
GGATCGATCCGAAGGGTGTGTCGGGGAGGGCGACGCGTTAATCACCGCTCAGCCAGGCGTCGCCGTGTCGATCCGTACCGCCGACTGCTTCCCGATCCTGCTGGCTGATTTGCACCACCAGGTGGTTGCGGCCGTGCACGCCGGCTGGCGCGGAACCGTGGACCGAGTGGCTGTCCAGACCCTCGACCGGATGTCGAAAGAATTCGACACGGACCCTGCTGATGTCGTCGCGGCCATTGGTCCCGGCATCGGAGCTTGCTGCTATGAGGTGGGAGTGGAGGTTGCCCAGCGCTTCGGGATGAGCGCCGCCGGTGCGCTCGATCTCGCGGCCGAGAATCTGCGCCAGCTTCACCAAGCCGGTGTGCCGCCCGCTCAGACCAGCGCCGCCGGAGCCTGCACCTTTTGCCATCCGGCGCAGTTTTATTCCTGGCGCCGCGACCGTGAAACCGCCGGCCGCATGATCTCCTACATCCGTGTGCTGTAGAACGGGCGCTCAGAAAACGCGTGCTCTAAAAACACCAGGGGCGCGGTCACCGGTCGCCTGCATCGGCCCGCGCCCTGGAAATGTTGGAATGTAGGAATTACGCGGCGTTGACCAGCAATTCTTCCAGGCTCTCGGAGCCTTCGGCGGCGCTGCGATCGGCCACTTCCTGGCACCGGATGCAGAACGCGGTCCACGGCACTGCCGCCAGCCGCTTGGGACTGATGTCCTCTTCGCAATGCAGGCACACGCCGAAGCTGCCTTCGTCGATGCGCCGCAAAGCCGCGCGCACGTTGCGCAGCAGGTTCGACTCACGGTCCAGATTGCGGATCGCCAACTCCCGTTCCGCCGCATGTTGCACTTCGTCCAGCGCGTCCGGGCTCTTCTCGATGGCGATACCGTCGCGGTTGCGGACCAGTTGCTCCAGCTCTGCCTGCTTCGCCTCCAATACGCTCTTAAATTTGTTTAACTCACTCTTCGTCATGGCTGCCTCTCCTGTCTCGGTCTCTTTTTGATCTTTTTAAACTGCTTTCTTTTTTTCCAGCTCGTCTCTGTCTCTCTAGGTCGTTACTAGCGGATTAGACGCGGGAACTTGCGAAAAGGTTCAACTTCCACAAGGCCCCTCGAACTTGATCTACCGGTGAGCCACTTGGCCAAGCTGCCGCGCGGTGTAGACACGCGAGGCTGTTCTGGCTGCCGCCCGGCACAGAACCGCGCGACCTGCTGCAACGTCCGAACTCCGCTCGAAGCTGACGTTCTGAAAACGATAGCATACATTACCCACCGAACGCAAGCAATCCAATCGCCATTCGGCAGAGGCCTAACCATCCAGTCGCCGCGACCTCGGCTCGAACGATTTCCTCATATCGGCCCCATGCCGATAAAGCATTATGTACCCGCGCAAATTCGCCCCGTTTCGGGTCTCGGGCCAGGGATCTCTTTACCCCCACCGCGCCGGCGGTCGGCTTGGGGCCTTGCCGTATACTGTTACGTTGACTGGCAAAAACTCTCATACGAAACTCACCGTCACGCCGGATGTTAAGTCTGCACTTTTTGCCGCGCTCTCCAGTCTCGTCTTCATGTTGTTGAGTTTAAGCATGATATCTTACGCGGGCATCCAGGAAGACGAGGCCCTCTTCTCCATCCCTTTCTATTCCGCCCTCCCGCGCGAGTACAAGATCCGCACCGCCCATCACGACATCCCGCTCATGGTCATGAGCTACGTGGGCGCGCTCAAGAGCTGGATCTATTGGCCGCTGATTCAATGGTTTGGCTCGAGCGTTTGGACCATCCGCCTGCCCGTGGTCCTGGCCGGTACGATAACCGTTTTTCTTTTCTATTACCTCGTGAGAGACTCAGGAGGCCCCCGATCCGCCTTCGCCGCGCTACTCGGCGCTGTCCTCCTGGCGACGGATCCTGTCTTCCTGTTGACCAACACCTATGACTGGGGTCCGGTTGCGCTGGAACACCTGCTTCTGGTCAGCGGGTGCGTTCTCCTGCTGCGCTTTGCTCAGGATCGTATGGAAAAAGCCCTCGTCGAAAATGGCCGTGCCAGAACCGGACACCTCATGTTCGGATTCTTTTGCTTCGGACTCGGTCTGTGGAACAAGGCCCTGTTTGTGTGGGCCTTGAGCGGACTGACCGTCGCCGCTGTCACGGTCTTCTGGCGCGAGCTCAAAACCTGCCTCACCCCGCGACTCCTAGGTCTCGCACTCGCCGGCTTCTTACTGGGCGCCCTCCCGTTTGTCGTCTTCAACCTCCGCGCCGGCAACGCGACGGTAAATGAAAACGCCCACCTCGACCTGGACAACATGCCGCAGAAGTGGCTGCAATTGGGCCGCGCCGCCAATGGCAGCTCGCTGTTCGCCTTCATCGTCGACGAAGATGTCGACGCACCGATGAAACCGCCTCCCACCTGGCGCGGACGCCTGGCCGAGCGCATCCACAGCATCTTCGGCGAGCATCGCGAAACCGGCTTCTTCACTGTGCTCGGCATCACGCTGGCCTGCGGACCGCTGTGGTGGCGCTCGCGCGCCGCGCGCTTTTCGCTGGTGTTCCTGGTTGTCGCCTGGAGCATGATGGCGCTGACCAAGAACGCCGGAGGCGCGGCCCATCACGACATTCTGCTGTGGCCGTTCCCGATTCTGTTCGTCGTCAGCGCGCTCCAGCGCGTTCCCTGGCGCTGGCTAACCATGGCGGCCGCAGTGTTCCTGGTCGCTATGAATGTGCTGGTGGTCAATCAATACATCCTGCAGTTTGAGCGCGACGGCGCAAGCGAAAATTTCACCGACGCGCTCTTCACCCTCGACCGCGACCTTCCCGAAAATCAAGACATCTACGTCATCGACTGGGGCATTAACGCCACTTCGCAGCTCAATCACCAGGGTCGGCTGCGCCTCCACCCCGCCGAAGGCGCACTCCGCAACCCCACGCCCGAAGCCGGTCAAGCCGTCCAGTTGCGCGCCATGCTGGCTGACTCGAACGCCCTCTGGGTGGATCATGTGCCAGGGAGGGAAGCCTTCCACGGTGTGGGCGCGAATCTTGAAAAGTTCGCGGCTCAAGCCGGCTACCGGCGGGAGCTTCTCCGCACCGTCACCGATTCCAACGGCCGGCCAGTCTTCGAGATCTTCCGCTACCGGCCCGGGGCGTAGCAGGGTACCGAAAAGGGCCAAGAACCGCTTGCTGGCGCGCGCGGCTCGGAAACGCCCCGTAGTGGTTGCAGCAGCTTGCCGCGACCGCGGCTCCTGCCAGGCACAGGATGTGACTTCCTGTCTCAGGCGCGTGTCCAAGGTCCACAAAAGCGGCGTGTCAACTAATCCTAAGCCTTTGACCCTAAAGCGCTAAGGTCCGGTAACAAAAGTGCCGAAGCTAGCGTAGTTCCAGGTATGCGTACCGGTTTCACGTGGCTGGGTTTTAGGTGGCTGGCGAG
>CAWISY010000056.1:0-8554 GCA_963838455.1 Bryobacterales bacterium | reverse complement strand
TCCGAGCGGCGCTTGTCGATAATCGCCAGCGGCGACTCCAGCCGCTTGGCGAAATTCCGCGCCCGCTCCACTCCGCCGGCGTCCGGCGAAACTACCGTCAAATCCTCGCCCCGCAGCTCGTCGAAATAATCGACCATCACCGGGGCCGCAAACAGATGATCCACCGGCACGTCAAAGAACCCTTGAATCTGCGCCGCGTGCAGATCGACGGCCAGAATCCGGTCCGCGCCGGCCCGCTCAATCAGGCTGGCCACCAGACGCGCCGAAATCGGCATGCGCGGGCGATCCTTGCGGTCCTGCCGCGCATACCCATAATAGGGTAACACTGCAGTGATGCGCTCCGCCGAGGCCCGCTTCAATGCGTCCATCATCAGCAGCAGCTCCATCAGGTTGCGATCCACCGGCGTGCAGGTCGGCTGGATCACGAAAACGTCGGCGCCGCGCACGTTCTCCTGAATCTGCAAGTGCACCTCGCCGTCGGAAAACGCCCGCACATTGGCCGCGCCCAAGGGGCACCCCAGTTCATAGCAGATCTCCGAAGCCAGCGCCGGGTTGGCGTTGCCCGTGAACACTTTGAAGTGGTTGAACCTCATCGCTCGTACCGGCTTCGGGGCGGCCATGAATCATCCTTCGGATCGAGATGCGCGGCCAGCCGCCTCCGCCACATCCGCTGGTAAACGCCGCGGCTCACCAACGACGCTTCCATCATGCGGCAGCCCCGCATCGCCCGGTCCCTGCTCAAACGATCCCTGCTCAAACTCTTGACGGCGCGTTCGCGATCCTCCTCAGACTCGAACAGCACAAAGATCGTCGATCCGCTCCCGCTCATTCGTACTCCGCTTGATCGCACGCCACGGGCCAATCTTCGCAACCGTGCCGCGATCTGACTGAGCTGGGGAAACTGCGTGAAAACGACGGATTCGAAATCGTTCGCGCTGAGCTCGCTCGCCGCCGACGCGCTGCGCTTCTGTTCAAGCGCCCACACGAAGGCCTGGAAACTATTAATGCTACTTGACGAACCGGTGAAAGTCAAACTACGGCCGAGCGCCTGATACGCCGCTCCGGTCGGCACTTGGATCTCCGGCAGAGCCAGCAGGACCGGCTCTTTGCGCACATCGGCCAGCCGGTACAGCTCGGTTCCCCGCCCCACCCCGATTTGGGTTCCTCCGTGCAGGAAGAACGGCACGTCGCTGCCCAGCTCATGCGCCAGACGGCTCAGCCGGTCCATGGGAATGTACCGTCCGGCCAGGACGGGGAGCGCCAGCAGCACGGCCGCCGCGTTGCTGGACCCTCCGCCCAAACCTCCGCCCATCGGAATCTTCTTTTCCAAGCGAAAGTGGACGCGCGCGCTCATCTTCAATTCGTCCTTCAACTCGTCGAGCACGGCATGCGCCGCCCGCCCAATCAGATTGTCGGGGATGTTCGCCGCGTCGTCGATGCTGATCTCGCGCCGCCGGCTCGGCTCAAACTCCACGCCGATCTCATCCGCCAGCGAGATGGTCTGAAATACCGTGCGCAGCTCGTGGAAACCGTCCGGATTCTTGTGCAAAACCCGCAAATCCAGATTGATCTTGGCGAGCGAAGCCAGCGCAGCCCGGCGTACCCGAGGCTCGCTAGTAGTCGGTCTCACGCTAGTAGTGAATCAACGAGTAGACCTCGTGCCCGGCCAGCTTGTCGATGCCGTGCAGAAAGTCCAGCTCGATCACGAACCCCAAACCGGCGACCTTCGCGCCCAGCTTTTCCACCAGGCGCGCCGCTGCTGCCGCGGTGCCTCCCGTCGCCAGCACGTCGTCTACAATCAACACCTTCTGGCCCGGCTCGACTGCGTCGCGGTGGATCTCGACCACGTCGGTGCCGTACTCCAGCGCGTATTCCACCCGCTCGATCGCGGCCGGCAGCTTCTTGGCCTTGCGGATCGGCACAAATCCTGCCCCCAGCGCGTGCGCTACGGCCGGTGCAAAGATGAATCCGCGCGCCTCAATCCCGGCGACAATCGCAATTCCTCTTCCACGATAATGCGCGGCCAGACCGTCGATGACAGCTTTCAGCCCTCCGGCGTCTTTCAGCAGCGTGGTGATATCGAAAAAATTAATGCCGGGCTTTGGAAAATCGGGGACTTCCCGGATCAGGCTCTTGAGATGGTCCATGTTGAAGATGAAGACGGAGGCGGATTTTCAATCTTAGCATTACTCACCGGATGTGGAACCCCTCCACATGCATCGAGGCCGTTTCCTCTACCACCACCCCGCGCACGTCCGCGTGGGGTGGACCCACGCGCAGTTCCCCCTCAAAGTCTTCGAGCTGCCGCCCGGTTCCCATCGCCAGCACCTCCACCCGCCCGTCGTCCAGGTTGCGAGCCCACCCCCGCACTCCCAGATCCCGCGCCGCACGCTGTGCGAACAGCCGGTAGCCGACCCCTTGCACGTAGCCGGAGACATAGTATCTCCGCGCCAGGCTGTCTCTCATAAACGGCAATTCTACCGAGTTTCCTCCGGGAAATCTATTAAGTTGTGTGTACTTTCACCGGGTTCGGTAATAAAGTGAGGATATTCCTGTTATGCTGAGGTTCGAATGACTGGGGGAGGGCTGTCGCTCGAACGGGGCCTGGCTTTGATCTTTGATCTGGACGGCGTGGTCGTCGATTCGATGCCGCTCCACACTCTGGCGTGGCAGCGCTATCTGGAACAGCTTGGCGTCACCCGGACGGACGTCGCGGTTCAAATGCACGGGCGCCGCAACGACGAAATTGTTCGCGAGTTTTTGGGTCCGAATGTCGCAAACGAGGTGGTGTTTGAACACGGCGCGGCCAAGGAGCGATTGTTTCGGGAGATGATGGGCTCCGAGCTAGCCTCCGCGATGGTCCCCGGCGTGGCCGGGTTCCTGGAGCGCACCCGCGCTCTGCCAGTCGCGCTGGCTACCAACGCCGAGCCCGCCAATGTCGCCTTCGTCCTCGACGGCGCAGGCCTGCGCGAATACTTTCCGGTGATCGTCGACGGCAGCCAGGTCAAGCAGGCCAAGCCCTCACCCGAGGTCTACCTGACGGCGTCCGCGCGGCTGGGAGTCGCGCCCGGCAACTGCATCGTTTTCGAGGATTCGCCGGTGGGGATCGCCGCCGCCTGCGCGGCCGGCATGCGCGTGGTCGGCATTCTCACCCACGCCCCCTCCCTTAAGGATGTCGATTTCGCCGTGCCGGACTTTCTCCGTCCCGAACTCGGCACGTGGCTGGCGGAGCAACAACCGCGATGACGGCTCTGGCAATAATCGCGTCTTCGAGCGACGCTATGATCCCGATCCGGGTCTGGACCGGAGCCCTGGTGGCGGTCGCCCTGATGGCGCTGGCCTGGTGGCGGCGCGAACGCCGCATGCGCGCCGGGCAGGCGCACCAGCGCACGCTGCACAGTCTGGCTGAAGACGTGATCAACGCGCCTACTCCGGCGACGATCGCCGAGAAACTGGCCACCGTGCTCCCGACCATGACGCAGGCTACTTCGGTCAACCTGTTCCTGTATCAACGCCGCAACCGCAGCCTGGAGCGCATCCCTACCTCGGCCGAGCCGGAACCGATGGCCGCTTCGGTCGATTCGCCACCCGAGGGTCTGGCGAACGCGGCCGTAGTCTGCTTCCGCAACCGCACTTTGCTTCAGATCCCCGACGTGCGCCGAAATCCGCTGGTCAAGGTCGGGCCGAAAATGAGCCTGCCGCGCTCGGCAATGTTCGTGCCGCTGTTCTCGCAACAGGAGGTACTGGGAGTTCTCGATCTCGGCAACTCGCGCAAAACCGGCTTCTTTCCGCCGGAAGAGCAGGCCGACGTGCAGCACCTGGCCAACCAGGCCGCGGCCGCGCTGCGCCTGTACGACCGCCAAGCCATGCGCGAGCAGCTCTTTCACAGCGAGAAGCTGGCCGCAACCGGACAATTGATCTCCGGCGTCGCCAGCGAGCTGCGCACTCCCATCGAAAACATCGTGAATCTGGCCGCCTCGCTGGCCGCACACGCCGCCGATCCGCCCTCCCCTCGCGACCTCTTGAGCCTCTCGAGCGAATCGCAACGCGCCTCGGAGATTGTGGCGCGGCTGGTTTCCTTCGGACGCGAGGACGACCCTCCTTCCGGAGCTCTGGTCAACATCAGCGAGCTGGCCGCGGAGCTGATCCGTTTCCGCGAGCCGGAATGGAAGTCCCTGGGGTTGCTTGCGGAGCAGCGCTTGTCCAACGAACCGGCGCCGGTCATGGGTTTCCGCAGCCAGATCGAACAGGCCTTGCTCAACTTGATGGTCCATGCGGAGCATCGCGCCGCGCACTCTCCGGCCCGCACGCTTTCGGTTCAGAACAGCGTCATGGCGCGCAAGGTGCTCATTGAGATCGCCTATTCCAACTCCGGGGACGAGGATCCCAACGCCGACCCGTTCTCCTCTGCCAGCATCCTGGAAGGCGGCTCACTCGGTCTGAACGTGTGCCAGGGCATCATCCGCAGCCACGGAGGCGAAATCCGTTTCCGCAGCCGCGGAGCCTCGGCGACCTTCGAAATCGAGCTGCCCCAGGCCTCCGCCGAAGCCGAAAAGTCCTCCGCCGCGGATCACCGCAAACCGCCGCGTCCGCTCACCGTCATGCTGGTCGATCCCGACCCGGGGGCGCAGCGAAACCTCCTGGCCCTGCTGGCCGCGCGCGGCCATCGCGGGGTTCCGGTCGCGCCCAAGGAAGCGGTGGATCTGGTCGAGCGCCTGCGCTTCGACGCTGTATTCTGGTCGCTGCACCCGGCCAGCCGCAACTGGGCGGAATCCTACGACGCGCTGCGAGCCCAAACGCCCGTGTTCGTCCTGGTGTCCGACGGGTGGGATCCGGAGCTCGCGCGCCGCCTGGAACAAAATCGCGACTTCCTGTTGCCGCGCCCGATTCAGGAAGGAGAGTTGGACCGCATTCTCTCCGGCGCCGAAAACAGGTCGCGGCCGGCGGCCACCAAGAGCGCGACATAGAAGCGCGTTACGGAGCCGCTACTGCGAAGGAGCGGTTTTTGCTACGGGCGGTTTCGCCCCCAGTACGCGGGTTCCGGCGGGGGCGCTTCCCCGGCTGGTACCCTCGGTCCTTCGGTCCTAGCGCAAAATGAACTTCGCGAGCCTTTCCCCGGGGCTCCGCAAGCCCGATCCTGAACCCGGGCTATGAGCTTGTTTGAGAACCTGCAGCACCGGCGCGGGCGCGTCCTGTTCCTTTCCGGGACCAATTTCTGCCGCGGCCAAATGGCGGAAGCCTTCGCGCGAGCGCTGGGCGCGGACTCCATCGTCGCCTTCAGCGCCGGCCTGCATGCAGCCGCAGCCGTTTCAGCGGCTGCCCGCACGGTCATGGCGGAAAAAGGCGTCCCGATGTTCCCGGATCAGCATCCCAGACCGGTTACCGATTTCGATCCGGACAGCTTCGACGCCATCGTGAATTGGAGCGGCGCGCGGCATCCCATCCCGGCGCACTCCGCCCTGGTGCTGGAACCGCTGGTGCCTGCACCGCTCGCCGATGACCTGGAATCGCACCGCGCCGTTCGCGACCGCATCGAAACCATCGTGGTCTTCCTGGCCGAGCATTTCCGCCGCGCCAAGGAATGGACTCCCGATGCGCAGGGCGAGCTGCGCCGCGACACTCCTAAGGAACTCGCCGGCACAACGGAGCCTGGGGCGGCGGGACCTGGCTCGTCGCCTTCCCGTTTGGAGGGCAGCCCTGGCCCTGTGCCGGCTAGGAGCCCCAAGTCCGCAGCGCAAACCATCCCAGTCCCGCCGCCAGCAACGCCGCAGCCGCCGGACGCCCCGCTGCAGACGGCATTCTGAGCGCGGCCGAGGCCGCAAGGGCTAGCGCCACAGCCTGTAGCGGTAATGCACCCGCCCAGTAGCCGCCCGGCCATCCGGCCAAAGAAAACCCGTGACACACGCCTAGAATCGCCACCACAACCCAGCGCGAGCGCCCCTGCGGCAGCAGCAGGATTTCGACTGCAAGATAAGCGATCAGCAAGCCCAGCACGGCCTCCATGGCCCGTGCCGAAAACGACAGCGGAAGCAACGGCCCCAGCGGTCTCGCCGCGCCCTCCGCGGCCAAGAAGACGGCGCCGAAGAGCAGCGCCTCTTTTCCGCTCCTGGCCGCCAGCGCCAGCCCGATCAGGAGCAAAAGCCCGGCCGCGCTTTCGATCGTTCGCAGCGAACCTTCTGCTGCTTCCCTTAGGAACTTCTCCGCCGTCGAGGGAGCATGAAACTTGACCTGGCCGGACGGAAAGCGTTGATCGAAGACTCGCTGGTCTGTATTGGCTCCCTGCGTCGCGGTCAGGATGTGAATATGATTGGGGACCGTGACCTGGTACAGCGTGCATTCCACCGCCAGCGAATCGCGATGGAGACCGGGAAACTCATACTCGCCCCGGCATACATAGAAACCCTCATCTTCGCGACAGCTCGACCGCGCCAAATGCCCGTCGCCGAAGCGGAATTGATCGAGCAGAGCAGTTTCCGGATGCGCGACCTGCGCGACTTCGTACATCGGGATACGCAGTTCGAAGACCGCCGTCGGCCCGTCCACCTGCAACTCGCCGGTGCTGATGCTGACTACATGCGCCTGCGCGGCACTCGCCAGCAAACCGGCCAGGAATGCTGCGGGCAGCCACCCAATCCACCGTGGCCACTTAATCCACCGTCTCAGGGCGCTCATGGTGTTTCCGCAGCCGGTGGACCACTACCCGCAGCGCCGCAATCACCGGCACCGAGAAGAACATTCCGGGCACGCCGCCGATCTGGTCTCCGGCCAGCACTCCGAACAGCACCAGCAGCGGATGCAGCTCCACGCCTTCGCTCATCAGGAACGGGCTCAGCACGTAATCCTGAAACAGCCGGTAGCCTCCCAGAAACAGCACCAACAGAAGCACGTGATGGAAGCCGCTGAGCAGCGCCACCACTACGGTGACGGTCGCCCCCACCAGCGGTCCGATCACCGGAATGATCTCGAGCGTAGCGGCGATGCCGGCCAGCAACAATCCGTACGGCACGCCCATCAGAGTGAAGCAAATGCTGAACGATACGAACGTCGCCACGGCCAGCAGCAGCAGCGCGCGCATATAGCGCGCCAGGAGAATGTGCAGGTCGAGAAGAATATCTTCAACCAGATGCCGCGAGGCGGATCTGACATTCCCCAGCAACGCTCGCCGGATTGCGGTTCCGTCCTTTAAGACGAAGAACGCCAGGATCGGAATCAGAACCAAGTAGAAGAGACTGCCCAGCCCCACCAGCACCTGCTCTCCGGCAGCGCTCAGCATCGGCCCCAGGTTCTGGCTAAGTTGCGCCAAGCGGTCGCGCAGAAACATGTCCGCTTCATCCTGCTGATCCTCCAGCCAGGCGGGCAGGGGCAAGTGCGCCAGTTGAGCGCTTTGCAGCGCCGACGGCAGCTTGCTGGCCAGCACCACGGCTTCATTACCAATCTTCGACCCGAGCGGAATTGCCAGCGCCACCAGGATTCCGATCGCCACCAGATAGACCACCGCGATGGCCGGTCCGCGCGATTGCGACGGCGGCATCAGCCAGTGCACCCGCTCCACCAGCGGGCCCAGCAAATGCGCCAGAAACAGCGCCAGGGCGAACAAAACCAGCGTCCGGCGGACCGCGTAAATCATCAGCAGCGCCAGCGCGAAGAGAAACACCGTCCATGCAGCCCGAAATGCGCGCTGGTCGACTCCAAGCATTGATCTTTAGGATACGCCGAAACAAAACGCTGAAACAAAATTCGCCATTCCCAACCTCCGCTTCTCAGGGTAGACTGTAACGTAGCGAGAATTTTCGTGAAACGCGTCGCGGCCCATTGCACAGTACCGGACGGAAGAGCCGAAGTGCCGCGCTGGCCGCGGGTGCTGGCCGGGTTCGCGCTTTTTGCCGCATGCTTCCACTTCGGGCCCCTATACGCCGCAGGTCCAGAGGCGAATCAGGCCCTGCCCGACGTGACCTTCCCAACCTTCCAGGACGAGACGGTTCGCACCAACGACCTGAAGGGCGACGTGTTGTTCGTGGAGTTGTGGGCACAACCAACTGTAAAGCCTGCGCCCCGATGCGCGTCGCGGCCAAACGGTTGAATGCGCGTTTCGTCGCACAAGGCGTGAGGTTCCTCGGAGTCAACGAAGATGCAGAGAACCAAACCTGGAAAAACTACCTGGTCCATAATCCCTCCCCGCTGATCGAGGTATGGACAAAAGTCACTCCTTCCGCCTTGCGATGCACTTGACGGGCCAGCCCGCAGCATTTGTCGTTGACCGCAGTGGTCAGGTCCGATGGAGCAGTCCTCGCTGGAACGACGCCGCGGAAGCACAGGCATCAGCTCAAATGGAAGTTTTATTAAAAGAACCGCAGCCGAAGTGAATCTGCTCAACAGGCTCCGCTACCTGCGGCTAAACAAGAGTCCGTGGGGCTTGCTGCAACAACGGTGCTAAATCACGCGATTGGTGCGGCGGCGCCAATCTTTGCGGGAACTTCACGTCGCGTGAGATAGGTCTTGACAACCGCCCTTCCATAAGCGGCTTCTTGGAGGCAAGGGATTCGCAACAGGAATT
>CAWISY010000055.1:0-16432 GCA_963838455.1 Bryobacterales bacterium | reverse complement strand
TCGCCGCGTCGCCCACCTGCGGGAAAATATCCACGGGCATGCGCTCCAGCGCCAGCACCGCGATCAGCGCGATGGCGATCAGAGCGATGACCACGGTGATGGGGCGCGTCAGCGCGGCCAAAACGATGCGCATCAGCGGCTGGCCTCCGTGAGGAAGGGCTGGATATCTCCACGCGCGGTGTCGACCTCGAGGCGCGCGCGCCAAACTCCCAGCCGCGCCAGAGAATCGTCGATCTGCGCGCTCACCAGCAATCGCTGCGCCTGCGCCACGTCGTCAATGGGCGCGAGCCCCGACTGATAGCGCGCCGTAGCTTGATCGAGCGCCGTACGCGCGGAGGAAACCTCAGTGGGGGTGATCGCCGCGACGCGCCGCGCACCCGCCAGTGCAGCAGCCGCCGCGTTGTAGCCGGCCTCGAGTTGGACCGCGATCACTTGCGATTCGGCTTGCGCTGCCCGCAGATTGGCGCTCTGCTCCGCCTCCTGCTCGCGAATCGCAAAGCGGTCCATAAAGGGAAAGGTCACCGTCAGACCCAGCCCGAAGTTTTCCACGGTCGGCGCCATTCCGTTGAGGTCGCCTAGCCGGCTTCCGTTACTCTCCAGGCCGGTGCCTCTCGATCCGGCGAATCCCTGCACCGCAAACTGCGGATAATTCACTTTTGACAAAGCATCCAACCGCGCTTTTTCCTCCGCGGTTGCGGCGATCTGCTCCAGCGCGGCCGGATGAGCGCCTGCGTTTAACGGAGATGCCTCCGCCGGCATCTGTTCGAGCATCCTGCCGGCGGCCAGATTCAGTTCCGCGGGGAGCCGACCCACGAACTGCGCCACGTTGGCGAGGGCGACCTCGATCGCCTGCTCCGCCTTCGCCACCTGCGCCTGGGCCATGGCCAGCTCCGCCGCGACGCGCGATTCGTCCGCGCCCGGCCGCAACTCCGCCTCCACCAGCGCATGCGTGCTGCGCAGGAGCACCTGCCAGCTATCGACGGCTCCCTGCGCCGCCTGTACCGTCTGCTGCGCGGCCAGCACGGTGAGATACGCGTCGGCCGTCGCCACCGCCACGTCGTAGCGGGTGCGATTCACGCTGGCTTGGGCGCGATCCCGCGCCGCTTGCGCGGTTGCCACGTTGGCTCGCCGCAGACCGAAATCGAAAGGCTGCCAGCTCGCCAGCACGCCCAGCCCGCTATCCCAAACCGTGCCGAAATTGTTCGCCGCCACGCCGTCCACGCCCGGAATCACGCCCTGCGGCAGCAACAGCCCGTAGTACGTATTACGGGTGGCCCGATTCAATTGCGCCAGCCCGTCGACGCGGGGCAGATAGGCCGTCTGCGCCAGCCGGATTCCCGCCGCGGCGGCGTTCATCCGCTCCTGGCTGACGCGAATGGAAGGATAGTTCTCGAGCGCGGCGTCCACCGCTTGCTGCAGCGTTAGAACCGGGCTCTGCGCCCAGGCGCCGGTTCCCAGGAGTAACACCGCCGCCAAAATGCAGGTCGTCCTCATCGCCATCAATCGCCCTCGATCAGTTCGTGAAACAATTCGCGAACCTTGCTCTTGGCCGCGGCCAGCGCCTTCTTTCCCAGGGGCGTTGCCCGATACTCCTTGCGCAGGGACTTGCCATTACGCTTCAGGGCCGTGCGCAAGTATCCCTTCTTCTCCAAGCCGTGCAGAATCGGATACAGGCTCCCCGGGCTGATGCGGTAGCCGTGCCGGTTGAGCTCCTCCATCATCCCTAGCCCGAAAATCGGCTCCTCGGCGGCGTGATGCAGCACGTGCAGGCGGATCAAGCCGGAATACAGATCCCGGTCCTCGGCATGATCGCTTTTCGTTTTCGACATTCGACTACGAACACCGACAAGAATAACCTCGAACCGCGGCGCTGTCAAACCTTTTTAGTTCTTGTTTACGAGCGCGGCGACGAATTCGGCGTCGGAACCGGCGAGAACGCTTTGCGGGACATAGCCGTAGCCTTTGTCGCCCCAGTCCGGGCCCCACGAATTCTTGAGGATGTAGAAATTCCCGGTGTAACCGACAATTAACATGGCGTGGCGTCCGTGCCGTCGGATAATTGTCAATAGACTGGATACTATTTCTTTGCGCTAGCACCTGTCGACGTGCCACGAGAAGGCCACGACCTGCTCCAATATGTTCTGATTTCCGAACAGAATGACGAGAGCAATAGCGAAACAGGCCATCTCGGTTCGGGGGCACAGGAGAAGACTTTTCGCTTCGCTGTTCCGCAAGCGGAACAATAGAAGGCCTGCGGGGTAGAAATGTTGCAGAATGAGCTCCGTCCATCGCGGAGGGAGGCGAGGTGCGCGCCCAATCACCGCGTTAAATTAGTTCTTATTTACGAGCGCGGCCACGAACTCGGGGTCGGAACCGGCGAGAACGCTTTGCGGGACATAGCCGTAGCCTTTGTCGCCCCATTCCTGGCCCCACGAATTCTTGAGGATGTAGAAATTCCCCGTGTAACCGACAATTAATATGGCGTGCCGTCCGTGCCGTCCGCTGGGAGGCTCAGCCGCGTTGAAGACGCCGTCGCGGCCGACGCTGGAAAACGCCGCGCCGGTGTTCATCGCCACGTGAACGGGACACCCCCCGCTCAGCGCCTTGCGCACGTCTTCAAGCGCGATGGGATGCGGCGTCGCGTCCAACTTGTGCCGCTCCGCGTCCTGGCTCAACAACCGTTCGGAGCTCGCCGGAGCCGGGCTGTCATCCGGCCACAGATCCTGCCGGCACACGCCTTCCTCGGCCAGCAAGCGCCCCGGATCCGGACCGCCGGTGGTTCCGTCGCCGCCCGAATACGCGTAGGCGTAATCCTGCGCGTCGCCTTGCATGCGCTGGAACTCGAGCATGGCAAAGTTGGGCGAGAGCCGCGGCGCCTCCATGCCTGAAGCGGCGCCCTTCATGTTGTTCACCAGCTCCGCGGCATGCGTCCACGCGAACGCCGAGCAGCGCGAAGTCTGCCCCTGATCGCCCACCGCCGCGCAGTATTTCCGCAGGTCCACCGCATCCTGCACCTGAAGCGAATCGAAGGCGGGAGGGAGCGGCTGGGGCGGGACCGGCTCACCGCGCCGCGGCACCGACACGTCGACGTTGCTGAAATCGACACCCGTGTATTGCGCCATCAGATAGGCAAGCATCGCCTGCGTGACGAAGCCGAAGGCGTGCAACTGCCCGTCGCGCTCGAACAGTTGCAGCGTCTCGGAGCTGCCCGGGGCGATCTGCTCGAACCCCTGCATAAACCCTGGCTCGGCAAACGGCACGAAGCCTTCGTCGGCGCGCTGCGTGGCCATGGTGTCGCCGAAGAATTCGTGATCCCCGAAGAGATTTTCAGCCGACTGCTGATAATCCGCCGCGGTCCAGGAACCGTCATCATCTTGGAAGTCGCTCGCATCAGCGTTGGGAAAATTCGCGGCCGAGAGCGCCGTGTCGTTGTCGAGGCCGATCAGATTGTCGGGGTCGTCGAAGTTCCCATCGCCGTCGCCTCCGTCCCCGCCGCCATTGCCATCGTCATCCCCGCCGCCGTCAGCGTTGCCGCCGTCAGCGTCCGGATCTTGATCCTCGTCCTGCTGATCATCATCTTGTTGATCGTCGGCCTGCTGATCGTCGTCCTGTTGATCGTCGTCCTGTTGATCGTCGTCTTGACCATCCTGGTCATCGCCGTAGGAGCCGTCATCGCCACCGTCAAAAAAACCGCCGTCATCATCGTCCATCCGATAGGGCCAGAGCGTCTCGTCGCGCATACCCTCAGGCTAGCAGCCGCCCGCTAAAGGATTCTAAAGAATGCGTGAAAAGCATGTGTGTGCGGCTCATGCTTATACTGTCAGGAAGTGCCACAAGGCATGTTCTCCACTAGAAATGTCCAAGGAGCTCTATCAATGAGAACCACGTTTGTTCCCGCGCGCGGCCTTCGCGTGTGCGTTCTCTCGCTACTAACCGCAATCGCAGCCTGCGCCCAAGCCGCTGCGCCCGATCTCGAAAAACGCCTCGCCGATCTCGAAAAGGCCACCAAGTCCGCGCAGATGGCCGGCGACAATGCGTGGATGCTGACCAGCTCCGCGCTGGTGCTGATGATGACCGGTCCCGGATTGGCGCTCTTCTACGGCGGCCTGGTCCGCCGCAAGAACGTGCTCAGCACCATGATGCACAGCTTCGTCCTGATGGGCGTGGTCACGATGCTCTGGGCCGTGGTCGGCTATAGCCTGGCGTTCGCTGAAGGCACACCTTTCTTCGGCGACCTTCGTTATCTGTTCCTTCACGGCGTCGGCGCCGCCCCGAATCCCGATTACGCCGCCACCATTCCGCAGTCCACCTACATGGTCTACCAGTTGATGTTCGCCATCATCACCCCGGCGCTCATCTCGGGGGCCTTCGCGGAACGCATGAAGTTCTCGGCCATGCTGTTGTTCACCACGCTGTGGTCCCTGATCGTCTACTTCCCCATGGCCCACATGGTCTGGGGCAAGGGCGGCTTGTTCAATGCGAGCCTGGGCGGCAAGATTCCTGCGTTCGATTTTGCCGGAGGCACGGTGGTCCACATTACCAGCGGCGTCTCGGCGTTGATCTGCGCGTTGTATCTGGGCAAGCGCGTCGGCTACCCGGATGAATCCATGCGCCCGCATAACCTGGTGCTGAGCACGGTGGGCGCATGCATGCTGTGGGTCGGCTGGTTCGGATTCAACGCCGGAAGCGCAGTCTCCGCCGGCGCTCTGGCCTCCAGCGCTTTCGTCGCAACCCACTTTGCCGCCGCGGCCGCCGCTCTCTCCTGGATGTTCGCCGAGTGGATTCACCTGGGCAAGCCCAGCATGCTGGGCGGCATCTCCGGCTGCGTCGCCGGACTGGTGGCCATCACCCCGGCTTCCGGTTTCGTCCAGCCCTTTCCCGCGATTCTTATCGGCGCCGCGGCCGGCGTGTTCTGCTTCCTGATGGTCACCGCCGTCAAGAAGAAGTTCCACTACGACGACGCCCTGGACGCCTTCGGCGTGCACGGCATGGGCGGAACTCTGGGCGCCCTCCTCACCGGCGTCTTTGCCACCAAGGAGATCAACGACGTCTACTCCGGCAAGCCTATGGGATGGATCGACGGCAACCCCGGCCAAGTGCTCAACCAGGCCATGGCCGTCGCCGTATCCTGGGTGTTGGCTATCGTCGGAACCTTGGTCATCCTCAAGGTCTGCGATCTGCTGGTCGGCGTGCGCGCATCCGAGGCGGATGAAATGGAAGGTCTCGACGTCAGCATGCACGGCGAAGAAGGATATACGTTCGAGTCGTGAGCGCCCCGTCTGCGCTCACTCTCTAAAGAAGAGGGATTCCATGAAGAAAATCGAAGCCATTATTCAGCCCCACAAACTCGAAGACGTCAAAGAAGCTCTGAAGTCCATCGGCGTGGACGGCATGACCATCACGGAGGTGCGCGGCCACGGCCGTCAGAAGGGCCACAAGGAGGTCTACCGCGGTATGGAATACCAGGTCGACCTGCTGCCTAAAGTCAAGATTGAGCTGGTCATCGCCGATGCGCGCCAGGAGGAAGTGGTGAAGACCCTGACCACTTCCGCGCGCACCGGCAAAATCGGCGACGGCAAGATCTTCGTCTACGAGGTCGCCGACGCCATCCGCATCCGCAACGACGACCGCGGCGACGCGGCGCTTTAGTTCGACCGATTCGCACTCTGTCGATCCGTCATAATCGGCAGAGTGTCCGCGCTCCCGAATCCCTTGCACAATCCCAGGCCCTGGCAGGTGGCCCTGCTCGCGACCGCGCTTGCTCTGGCCTGGCAGGTGTTGATCGTCTACGGCTACTTCGACGGCCATTGGAGCGCTCTGTTCGTCACCGGCGACCGCGCTCCGCAATCCCCGGCAGTCGAGGCGGAGTCGACCTACGTTCTCCGGATGAGCGACGGCTACGACGGCCAGTTCTATCACGCCATCGCGCACGACCCGCTGGACCTCGACGGAACCGACCGCTTCCTCGACTCGCCGGCCATCCGCTACCCGCGCATTCTGCTTCCAGCGTTGAGCTTCGCGCTTGGCCAGTTCGTCGGAGTCGACCGCGCCTATCACACACTCGAACTGCTATTCCTGTATCTAGGCGTATATTGCGCCGGAGTCTGGGCAGCGGGCCGCGGGATATCCGCATATTGGGGCGCGATCTTTGTGCTGGTCCCCGGAGTCTTCATTTCTCTGGAAAGGCAACTGGTAGACCTGGCGCTGTGCGCTCTGCTGGCGGCAGCGCTCTTGTGCCACGCGCAAGGACGGCAAAAGCTGTGCTGGCTTTCGCTCGCCGCCGCGGGATTGACGCGCGAGATGGGACTGGTGGCGATTGCGGGATTCGCTTTTGCGCTCGTGATCAAGCGTCCGCGGCAATTCACCCGCGCGATCGGCTGGTGCTCCGCGGCGCTTCCCGGGTTACTCTGGATCGTCTACGTTATCCTGTGGATCCCGCACCAAGCCGCTCCGATCAGCGTTGCCTTGCCCCTGGCGCCGATCCTCTCCGCCGCGATGCACTTCCACGCCTACCCGTTCGGCAGCGCGTCGAATCTCATCTTGAACGCGCTCGATCTGGCTGCGCTGGCGGGGCTGCTATTAAGCCTGGTTTTAGGGTTAAGCGCACTGGGATTGCGCGGCGCAACGAGAGACACGCCCGCGTGCGCCGGCCTCGCGCTAGCGATCTTCGGAATCGCGGTATCGGCAACCGGCATGATCCAATATGACGACGCCTACAGCTTCGCGCGTCAGATGAGTCCTCTTCTGACCGTCCAACTGTTTCAGGCGATCGCCGGGAGTGACCGGATCCGGTTGCTCCCGTTGGCCATAATGTTACCGCGGTGCCTAGTTCCGGGCGCGTCGATGACGTTCCGCGCAGTCCTTCATTTGCTCCACGGCCTATGAACTGGGGCGCTCGTGCAGCAACATCCACGACGTTCCGAATTTATCGCGCAACATCGCAAACCGGTAGGCGTAGAACGTTTCCTCGATCGGCATAAAGATCTGGCCGCCGTCGGAAAGCAGAGCGTAGATCCGCTCGGCTTCCGAGGTGCTGTCGAGCAGCAGCGTAAGGTAAGCGCTGCGCATCGGCTGAAAGCGATCCGGCGGAACGTCCGCGCCCAAAAGCTCGGTTTCGCCGAGGGTCATCCGCGCGTGGAGCACCGCATGTTTCCAGTTGTCGGGAACCGGCGCCCGGGCCGCCTCGGGGTGGTCGCCGTGTGTCACCATCGTCGTGATCTTCCCGCCCAGGTGCTGCTCGTAGAAGCGGAAGGCCTCCGCACAGTTGCCGCCATAGTTCAGGTAGGTGTAAAGCTTCATGTAGTCCTCCGTAACGAAAATACCCCTTCTGCCGATCTACTGGCTGTTGAGGCCGGACTTGGCTGACCAGCACCGCCGGCCAACGTTTCGTATATAATGCTCCCGGAGCCATTGTAGGCTTCGGTTGTTCTCCAAGGTGAGAGTATGCGTTTTGCCCATGTCGGTTTGACTGCCTGCCTGATGCTTGCCGGGCTGCCCGCTTTCGCGGCGGCAAACAAGTCCAATCTCACGATTGTTCTGGATTTCCGGGGTCCGTATTCGCCCGCGTCCATCGCAGCCATGAAGCAGGAGACTCAGGGGATCCTCAAGAGCGCCGGCCTGCGTCTGGACTGGAAGTCAAGCGACGAAGCCGCCGCTTCCACTTTCTCGGATTTAGTGGTGGTTCGGTTCAACGGCGCCTGCGAGATGCCTCCGCCGCCGCTCTATGACGAACTGGGCGAAATCGGCCCCCTTGGTTCCACTTACGAAACCGACGGTCGAGTTCAGCCGTTCACCGAGATCGCCTGCGACCGGATCGGAGCCTTCGTACGTTCAGGGCTGCACGGCGGGAATCCCAAGAAAGCCGACCAATTGATCGGCAAAGCGCTGGGCCGCGTGGTGGCGCATGAACTGGTGCACATGCTCACCGGTGAGAAGAACCATAGCCACGAAGGCGTGTTCGAACCGCGCTTGACCGTAGAGCAATTGGTGGCCGGGGAACTACCGCTGAGCCCCGCTGACATCGAGCGTCTCCGTTCCCGGCCGTAATCCCGGTCCCAGGGTCCTCGCGCGGTGCCGCAGATACTGAAGGACGTATAGCGAGCATCCGATCAGCACTGCTGCCACGGCGTTGAGCATGATCACGGCCGCCGCAGTCGCCAGAAAGGCCGTCGCGTCGATCATCCGCATTTTGCTAAGCCGCCGCCAGGCGCTCCAATCGAGCAGGCAGAAACCCATCCATGCGGTGACTCCCGCCAGCGCCGCCATCGGAATGCGGGCCAGGTAGCCAGAGCCAAGCTTCACCAGCAGGAACAGGAACAGCGCGTGCAGCAGGTTGGACATGCGCGTGGTGCCGCCGCAGCGGACCGCTGCCAGGCTGCGGGCGGGAATTCCAACGCTCATGGGCGCGCCGAAAATTCCCGCGCAGAGATTCGCGATGCCATAGGCTCCCAGTTCGGCGTCGGCGTCGGCGCGCTTCATGTGCTGGTGCTTTCCGCGGAAGTGTTCCACCACGCGCGAGGTCATCAGCAAATTCACGCTGGTAACGAAGGCCAGCGCCAGCCCGCTCGGAATCACTTGCAGAACGTCCTCGGGATTCCAGGCGAAGCCGGCGAACGGCGGAAGCTCCAGCTTGAGCGAGCCCACCTGCGCTTCATGGAATCCAAGCGCCAGCGCGGCGGCCCCCGCCAGCGCTACGCCCACCAGGGGCGCCGGTACGCGCGGAGCAAACCGCCCGCACAGGAATGCAGCCCCAATCACGATCCCGCTGAGCACGAAGGGCGCCAGCCGTGCGTGCCCCATCTGCGACAGCACCTCAATGATCTGCCCCAGACCGCTGTCGGACTTGGGCGCGCCGACCCCGAAAATCACGTGCAATTGCGAGATCACCATGATCCCGCCGATGCCCACCGAGAATCCGGCGACCACCGCCGGCGGAACTTTACTCACGTGCCGTCCCAGCCGTAGCACGCAGAACGCCATCATCAACACGGCGGCCACAATCGATACCTTGGCGGCGCCGCCGATTCCCTGGGCGCGCACGGCCGCGGCGATGAACGGCACCGTGACGCTGCCGGTGCCTCCGATCAGCAAGGCGTTGCGTCCCAGCAGCACGCAGATGGGCGCGGTCAGCACCGATGTCAGGATTCCCAACACCGGCGGCAGCCCCATCATCGTGGCCAGCGAAAGACCGTAAGGGAGGGCGATCAGCGCCGCAATCGCGCCGCCCCCACAGTCGCCAAGAAACAGCTTCCAGCTATACTTCCTCGTGCGGTTGATCATCTGTTTGCCGGGCACGTCCGCCGGAGCGAGGCGCCCGCTTCTTCTCTACGCCTTCATTACCTTCGCGTACGCGGCCTTGAACTTGTTCATCTCATCCTGCGTGCCGATCGATACGCGGACATGAGTCGGCCACACCGGCCAGGAGCGCCCGATATATACCTTTTCCATCCGCAGCGCCATGATCACGTCATTCGCCGGCCGGCCCGTCTCCGCCATGAAGTGGTTGGAGACCGACGGCACGTACTTGAAATTGTTCTTGTCCATGAACGCGAACACATCTTCACGGACGTCCTTGATCAGCTTGCGCCGCTCCGGCACCACGTTCTTCACCGTCAGGCTCACCCGCGCGCCGATCATGCCCGTGATGGGCATCGCCCCCGCGCTATAGTGGCCGAGCTGCTCCAGCAAGTCCGGCTTGGCCATCGCCGCGCCCGCCCTCAGACCCGCCATGCCGTAAATCTTCGAGAACGTGCGCAGAATGATCACGTCCTTGTCCTGCGCGACATAGTGCGAGCTGAACGGCGCGCCCGCGATGTGCGTATAGGCTTCGTCGATCATCACGATGCAGCCCTTGGGCTTGTTGTTGACCAGCCACTCGATGTCTTCCTTGGGCGTCAGTGTGCCGGTGGGATTGTTGGGGTTGCACAGGTAGATCAGGCCGGCGTTGGGATCGGCCGCGGCCATCGCCTTCACGTCGTGCGCGAAACTCTTGGTCAGCGGAACCTTGATCACCTTGGCGCCGATGAACCGAGCCGCGTTGCCGCCCGCTTCATAACCGGGGTCCGCCATAATGTACGGCTTGGTGGGCGAGGTGAACGCCAGCACGGCTTGATGCAGAGGCGCGCTCGATCCCGCGAAGGCCTGCACGTAGCTGGGCTTCAGCCCCTCCTGCTCCGCCAGCGTCGATTTGAAATCGTCGGTTTCGCCGTAGTTGTAGCGTCCGCCCTTCTCGATAATCTTGCGCATCGCATCCGTGGCTTCCGGGCACGGACCCAGCGGATTCTCGTTGGCGTTGATCATCACCGCGTCGGCCGGAGCTCCGCGTACTTGCGAAAGCTGCGCCAGCGCAGACTCGTTATAGAAGGGTAGGGTCGACCCGGCAGCGATCATGGTCGCCATCCGGCCGAGGTATCGCCGCGAGAAGCCTCGCTGCAAGAAATTCTGTTCCAATTCGGGGCTAAGCCGCATGCTCGTTCTCCTCTGGAGCCATTGCTAGAAATGGAGCAATGGCTAAAAGCGGCTTGGCACCACCGGCGCTTGTCGACACACGGGCATTATCGAAACCTGCGTGTGCGCTCGAATCAGAGAGCGAGCTAGATATACCTACAGCGGATTACCTGACGGGGGGGTGATCGGTCGGCTTTGAGCGGACGGGGCCTTCTGGCAACTTGTCAGAGCCGTGCTGCCGGAGCAGCCAAGATCAAATAACAGTGTAAGCGAGCCCGCCCGCCGGTGTCAATGCCAATCGGGACTTGATAAGAAGAAGTTATGCTATGGCTTTCTTTATCAGCCCAAAAGATTTAACCCCTGGGGCGCCGCTTCATTCGCATAATAACTGATGCGGCTTCCAAGTCCACTTGCCGAATGGCTTACAGAAGAAGCCGCGGTTTTCAAATCCGTCGAGAGCTGCGAGAGCGCGTTCTGCGCCTGGCTCAAGATTCCGGACGACAAGGCCTTCCCCAGACTGGCGAAGTCGGTTGCGATCGGTCCCGACGCATTTGAGGGAAGCATTCCCGGCGGCAGTAGGCTCGAAAACGTCTGCTCCGCGCCGGAGACGTTCCCGGATTGGAGATCCTTTCCAATTTGCGACAGGCTTGCGCTCTTGCTGTTCACAGCGTTCTGCACGCTCGAGACGGCGCTTGAAAGAAGACTCAGTGGCGACATGGTTTCAACCTCACCCGTCCATCGGCAAACTGCCGGGAAACTACGCGGAATAAAGAATTTCCCTATGGACTAGTTGACGTGATCGCCGGAGACCGGATATCTTAGGGACTCAACGCCTCGTCTCGGCTGCTCCGAGCGGGGCGTTTTTGTTTGCTCGCTCAAACGGAGGATCTGAACTCATGCCGAACGAAATGACGACCAAGCCCGTTGTCTATCGCATCCCGGGGATGGATGCCGCGACAGTTCGCCACAAAGTCCCCTATGACGGCGCACTCGCGCTGGACCTTTACGCCCCGCCTGAGCCAGCCTCCGCGCCGCGGCCGGCCGTTGTGATAGTCCTGGGGTACCCCGATGTCGGCGTCCCGCTGTTTCTCGGCTGTCAATTCCGCGAGATGGAGTTCATGAAGTGCTGGGCGCGCCTTTTCGCGTCCTGCGGCATGACCGGCGTAGTCTACGAGACCAGCGCACCGTCGACCGACGCCCTCGCCGTCCTCTCCTACCTTCGGGAAAACAGTGCCGAGCTGGGAATCGACCCGAGCCGAATCGGCATCTGGTCGGCATCCGGGAACGTGCCCGTCGCCCTATCGGTACTGATGGAAGGAAGCGTCCAGTGCGCGGCTCTATGTTACGGCTTTACGCTCGATCTGGACGGAGCCACGGGCGTGGCTCAAGCGGCGTCCCAATATTACTTCGCCAATCCCACCGCGGGCCGCCGCGTGGAGGATCTGCCTTCCTCGACTCCGCTCTTCCTCGCGCGAGCCGGCCAGGATCAGACGCCGGGGTTGAATGCATCCCTTGATGCCTTCATCGCCGCAGCACTCCGGGCCAATCTGCCGCTGACGTTGATGAACCACGCGACCGGACCGCACTCTTTTGACATGCTCGATGACAGCGACGCCAGCCGCACCGTCATCCGCGCGATTCTCGAATTCCTGAAGGTGAACCTGAAGCCCTAGCCTTCGATAATTCGGGCCGCGATATCAACCCAAGAGATTGATCGTGCCGCTGCTTGCACTATTGCTTGAAGTCGTGGCCGCCGGCGCAGCCTCGCCTCCGCCGTGGTGACGGTGGCGATGGTGTCCCTGCGTTCCGGTCGAGCTCTGCCCGGTGGATTGTGCGCTCTTCATGTCGCTCTGAAGCTGGGAAAACGCGCTTTGCGCCTGGCTCAGGTCGCCCGAGGACAGCGCCTTGCCCAGAGCCTCGAAATCATTCGAGATCGGGCTGTTGTTGGAAGCGGTGTTGGAGGATGCCGAACTCGCATTCGACTGCTCCAACTCGGCATAGGCTTGCTGCGCCTGTGACAAATTGCCGGATTGCAGCGCGCTTGCCAGATCCGAAAAATCCTGCCGCTGGTTATTTTGCGTGCCCTGAGCGGACGAGTACAAGCTCGAAATTGAGGAAAGAGGAGAAATAGACATGATTGACCTCACTCTCCTCATCGGCCCGCCGGCAGCCGAACTTCGGAGAATACGGTCTTATCGTAGAGACTAACGCCGGGACTACGGTCGCCAGCCCTATTTACCACTCGGCTTTAACCCTCGGCTTTCTACCCCTCGACGATGCGGCGCCCACGCTCGAACAACTCCGCGGCTTCGTCGGCAACCTTGCGGCCTTTTTCGTACAGGTCACGGCCTTTGTCCATCAAATCGCGCCCCGCATCCGAGACTGCATCCGCAACCGCCTCACCATGGTGCCGCGCCTTGCGGCCGATCAAGCGCCGCGTGACGCTGCCGGATTGAGGAGCATACAACAGCGCGACTGTGGAGCCCACCGCCACTCCCGCCACGAACCAAAGAAATTTATTGTTGGTGTCCGCCATGCCTCTATCCTATCTCGGATGTGCTTTATCCGCCGCGCCACCTTCCACGGACCATCCGGCCACACCCTGCCGATGGAGGCGCGTCGCCGGACGTTTCGCGCCTCTCAATCTGGAGTGGCTCGGCATCTGGTAGAAACCGGTAGCTTTCCGGATTCTCAGATACAATAAGGTCGTGCAACCGGACGCCGCGCTTCAATTCGCCACAGATCAACTGAAAAAAGTTCGCGATGAGATCGGGAAGGTCATCGTAGGCCAACAGGATGTAGTCGACGGCGTGCTGATCTGTCTTTTGGGCGGGGGCCACGTGTTACTCGAAGGCGTTCCGGGCCTGGGCAAGACCACTCTGCTGCGGACGCTGGCTCGCGTGCTGCAACTCAAATACTCGCGCATCCAGTTCACGCCGGACCTGATGCCGGCCGACATCGTCGGCAGCATGATCATCGACACCGAGGACGGCTCCAAGACCCTGCGCTTCCAACCCGGCCCCATCTTTGCGCACCTGGTTCTGGCCGACGAAATTAATCGCGCCACACCCAAAACGCAGAGCGCGCTGCTCGAAGCCATGCAGGAGCATACCGTTACCAGCGGCACCGCCACGCATGAACTGGAAGCGCCGTTCCTGGTGATGGCCACCCAGAACCCCATCGAAATGGAGGGCACCTATCCGCTGCCGGAAGCGCAGCTCGACCGCTTCCTGATGAAGATCCTGGTGAAGTATCCTTCGCGGAGCGATCTGGGCGCCATCGTGGAGCGCACCATTCAGAAGGACGAAGCCGTCGTGAACCCGGTGATCAGCCGCGAGGAAATTCTCGACCTGCGCGGCATCTGCCATCAGGTTCTGACAGCCCCGCACGTGCAGGATCACGCCATCGACCTGGTCATGGCTACCCAGCCCGATACCGGCGAGGGGCACGACTTGGCGCGCAAGTATATCCGTTATGGAAGCTCGCCCCGCGGCGCGCAGGCTCTGGTGGAATGCGGACGCGTCCGCGCCCTGATGCACCACCGCCTGCAGTTGTCGATCGAGGACATCGATGCCGTCGCGCCGGCGGTCCTGCGCCACCGCATCATTCTCAACTTCGACGCTCACGCGGACGGCCAGACTCCGGAGACGATACTCGATACGATCATTCCCAGCGTCCGGTCGACGGCGGCAGCGCGCTAGAAGCGCTTTAATAAGAAGAACCCAGGCAAGAGGAAACAGACGAAGTGGCGGAGCCGTTGATCGACACCCAGATGCTCGAAAAGCTCGAGCGTCTCACGATCCATTGGCAGAAATCGCAGCGCGGGCTGGTGGGCGGCCATAAGGCTTCGCACTTTGCCGGCGCCGGCCAGGAGTTCCTCGACCATCGCAACTTCACCCAGGGCGACGATCTGCGCGCGATCAACTGGCGCGCCTACCTGCGCCTGGAGAAACTGTTCCTGAAAATGTTCCAGTTGGAACCGCGCATCCCGGTGCGCGTCCTTCTGGATGTGAGCCAGTCCATGGGAATCGCGCCCAACGATCCCCAGCAGCTTTCTAAATTCGACTACGCCCGCAAGCTAGCCGCAGCGCTGTGTTATATCGGATTGGTGCGCCTGGACGCGATCTGCCTGCAACCGTTCTCCTCCAAGCTCCAGGATTCCTACACCGCTTCCGGCGGCCGGCACCGCTTCCAGGGCGCGGCCAATTTCCTGACCGCTCTCAAGGCCGGCGGCCGGACCGACTATCTGGCCACCGCGCGCAACTTCCTGGTCCGCTTCCCGCAGCCCGGCCTGGTGATCGTGATCTCGGATTTCCTCGACGACCAGGATTGCGAAAAACCCCTGCAGTATCTGGCCGACTTCGGCCATGAGCTGATCCTGCTGCACATCTGGAGCGAGGAGGATCGCGAGCCGCCATGGGAAGGCGAATTGGAGCTGGAGGACGCGGAAACCGGACAGCGCGTCGAGCTGGCCTTCGACGAGGAAGCGCGCGCGCGCTACACCAAGGAATTCGACGAGCATGCCAAGCGGCTGGAACGCGTGGCCCTGCGCAACACCGGACGCTACGTCGGCCTGCCGACCACCGTCGCCATTGAGCGCGCCGTCTTCGGACCGCTGGTCCACAGTGAGGCGCTGCAGTAATCCATGTCATTTCTGAATCTCAGTCTGGGGGAGCTGCTGGGGCTGGCCGGAGCGATTTCCGCCGGCGTGCTCGCGCTGTACCTGCTGGACCGTTCCCGGCGCAAGCAAGTGGTCTCCACGCTGCGCTTCTGGGCCGACGCCGATGTCCGCACCCAGTTGCAGCACCGCCGCAAAATCCAGCAGCCCTGGAGCCTGCTGCTCGAAATCCTGAGCCTGCTGCTACTGGTGCTGGCCATCGCCGGACCCAGGCTCGGCGTCATCGATTCCTCCGGCCGCGACCACGTCCTGATTCTCGATACCTCCGCGTGGATGGGCTCGCTTGGCTCACGCAATGCCGCCGGCGGCCGCGAGGCGACTCTGTTCGAGGAAGCGCGCGATTCCGCCCGCGCCTATCTGCATTCCCTGCCCGCCCACGACCGCGTCATGCTGGTACGCGCCGACGCCCTCTCGACGCCCGCAACCGCCTTCGAATCCGACTTCGGCGTGGTGGAAGAGGCCATCCGCCGCTCCCAGCCCGGATGGTCGGCGCTGAACCTGGAGCAGGCTTTGGAATTCGCGCAGCGAGCCCAGCGGCTCCAATCCCAGCGCGCCGGAGAGATCGTATTCGCCGGCGCGGCCCGAGTCCCGGAGCAGCAGTCCGATCTGACCAATCTCCCGTCCAACCTGCGCGTGCTTCTTTCGGGAGCGCCGCAGGAAAACGTGGGGCTGCGCAAGATCGGCCTGCGCCGCTCCGCCTCCGCGCCGGATACCTGGGATATTTACGTCGCCGTGCATAACTATGGCGCCAAGCCGCATGACGTCGATCTGGAGCTGCAATTCGGCCGTTCCTTCGTTGGCTCCAAGCGCCTGCAGCTCAAGCCCGGAGCGGAGCAGCAGGAGACCTTCACCTATCGCACCGCGGCGCGCGGGTTTCTGGAAGCGCGCCTGAACGTGCATGACGCCTTTGCGCAAGACGATCGCGCGGTGATCGAGCTTCCCGGCCAGGCCCAGTTGCACGCCGTCATCTTTTCCAAGGAGCCGCAGATGCTGCGCGCGCTGTTCACCTCCAATCCACAGATCGACGTGGAGTTCCGGGCGCCCGAGACGTACGACCCGTCGGTAAAAGCTGGCTTGGTGGTGCTGGACCGCTTCGCGCCTCCTCTCCCTCCGCAGGTTGATGCGATCTGGATCGAGCCGCCGGCCGAAGGCTCGCCCATTCCTGTTCATGAAACCAAGACCAACGTGCGGCTGGAGAAATGGAACACGGACACTCCCCTTGGCGCCGGCCTGGGAACGCAGGAAGTGGTGTTGGAATCCGCGGAGGTGCTCACGCCCGGCCCGGGTGACATGGTCGCGGCCGAATCC
>CAWISY010000054.1:0-6853 GCA_963838455.1 Bryobacterales bacterium | reverse complement strand
TGTGTTCGCACTTGGTTGAGTTACGTATTGCTGACAAACCGGCAAGCTTTACATAACGCCGGATTATCGGCAGAAGCATAACTCCCATCCTCCGAAGCTCTTTGTGATATAAAGCTCTTATGAGAACAGTCGTGCGCGTGCTCGCTGGAATTCTCGGCGTCGTCATCGCAGTACCTCTTGGGCTGCTTGCCGTCGCGGGCGTTCAATATCTCCGCAATGATCATCCAATCGCTCTCCCGGCTCCGCGCGGGCCTCACCCGGTCGGCAGGGTACTCGTGGATTGGCAGGACACAGCCCGCCACCGGGAGCTGATGGTCTTTCTGTGGTATCCGGCGCGTGACGGGGCCACGGGCCAGCATTCAGAATACATCCCGGGCAAGTGGGGCGAACTCGCGGCCCAAGGCATGTTTCCAATTCCGGCGAAACGTCTTCGGGAGATTCGTTCCAGCACGATTGAGAACGCACCATTGATTGATTCTGCCGTGCCGGTCCTGGTGATGCTTCCGGGGATGGGACGCATTCCGGCCCACTACACGACCTTCGCGGAGGAGCTGGCGAGCTATGGTTACTTCGTCGCTGGCGTAACACCCACCGGCAGTTCACGACCTGTCGTGTTCCTCGATGGTCGCACCGTCGAGGGCTCCGATGAAGACCTGTCCGACCGCGCCAAGGCTCAACAACTGATCGAAGTGTGGGCTGGCGATGCGTCCTTTACCCTCGACGAGCTCCGCCGCGACCAACGCTTCTCCAGTCATCTGGACACCGCGAGGACCGGGATCTTCGGACACTCATTTGGCGGGGATGTTGCCGCTCGCGTCCCGTACCGTGATCCTAGGTTTCTGCGTGCCGTAGACTTAGACGGTGCTTTTTATGGTGACTCACCCGGGAAGTTCGACAAACCTCTCTTAATCCTCGAAAGTGCTGAAGGAAGCGGAACCATCGACCGAAGCATTTGCGACCGTGACCGAACGAAATGCGAGGTCCGTACCTTTCCCAAGGCGCAGCATATGAACTTTTCGGACGCCTCGATCTTTCCATCTAGATTTCCTCTTCCGAAGTCCATGATGCTTCTGGGTGATGTCGATGGACCGCAGTTCCTCCGTGAGGTCTCGGACTCCTTGAGAGGCTTCTTCGACCGGATGTAATCAGATCAGTTCCTCGGGGCTGCCGTTTCTCTCAGCATTGCAAGACTCGCGTCCGCTCGCTATTTTATTAGACGATAAAGTATGTTTCCGTCTAGCAACCCGCCGCGTGTCTCCGTCCCCGTCTCCGTCCCCGTTTTGCCGTGCGAAAATGATGCTCCATGAGCGAATTCCCAGAGTTCATGAAACGGGCCGCGAACAGGATCGCCACATCGCATCAGGCGACGCCTGGCGTTGAGGGCTATGTTTTCGACGGGATCGACGGAAGCCAGATGGCGTTTTGGACCTGCGCTCAATCCGCACGCTCGGCGAACCACGTTCACGAGTACGACGAATACATGATCGTCGTGGAGGGCAGCTACGCCCTCATCATCGACGGTCAGCGAATTTCGTTGGGGCCGGGGGATGAGTATTTCATTCCTCGTGGTGTACATCACAGCGGCGAGGTCCTAGCCGGCACCCGCACGATACACGCCTTCGGCGGCCATCGCGCTGACCGGGGTTGAGTTCCCGGATAGCCGCACATAAAGGCCGTTATGTCCGGCTATTCAACTGTGCGGCGCCGACTCAGCCCGCTCGGAGGGCAACTCGCGGCGATCGGACCGATCCGGCTCACCATTTCTGAGATCGGTTCTACTCCTCGACAAACTTTTTCAGCCGGTGGAGCGCGGCGTCCCACTGCCGCGAAATCTCGTCCAGTGTGCGGCGGGCTTCGGCGAGCCGCCCTGGCTCGAACTCCCAGATGTGATCGAGCCCGCGCCGGGCGTCGCGCACCAGGCCGGCTTCGGCGAGAACATGCAGATGCTTGGTGATCGCCTGGCGGGTGACTGCGGATCCGTCGGTTAGGTCCTTGATCGATCCGGCTCCCGCGCACAGCCGCGCGATCAAAGCCAGGCGGGTCTGGTCTCCCAGCGCCGCGAACACTGGGGCCGAAATTTTCCACCTGGAGCTAGGCGGCATCCGCGAGGTACTTCTCGATCAGCCTCATCTGCGCCTTCCAACCCTTCTCATTCATGTCGAAGACCTTGGCGCGCCGCTCCAGCGGAATCGAGTCGAAGCCGCTTTCGGTGACGGTCAGCAGGGTTCCCTCCGGCGCATCTTCCAGCGTGAACTCGACCAGCGTGGTGGGCTCGTTCGAATGGTCGGCGGCGGGATCGACCGCGCCGGGATGCCAGCGGAAGGAGAACAGCCGCTCCGGAATCATCCGCTCGACGAAGATGTCGAATGCCGTGCCGGAGTACGCCTCCTGGGTTGCGGCCACTTCCGCGTCCACCTGCGTGGGCACGATCACGGCAGACATGCGGGTTCCGGGGGTGAACGGGCTGTCGAAGGTCATGCCGAACCAGTAGCCGAACTCTTCGGAATCCGAGATGGCGCGCCAGACGCGGCTGCGCGGGGCGCGAAGCAGAACCTGTTTGACGATGCGATCAGTGTTCATGAGTCTAATTGATGTGCCGCAGGCCGGCTTTATAGTAGCGATTGTAGCTCGCGATACTCGCGGTTTTGCGATTCCGCCACGGCGCGGTAGGTGACACGGCCCTGGTAGGTGTTGACGCCCTCGGAGATAGCGTTGCTGCGCCGGCAAGCCGCCTCCAGGCCGTGGCTGGCCAGTTGCAGCAGGTACGGGAACGTGGCGTTGTTTAGCGCGAAGGTGGAGGTGTGCGGCACCGCGGCGGGCATGTTGGAGACGCAATAGTGGATCACGCCGTCGACCACGTAGACCGGATCGGTGTGCGTGGTGGGGCGCGAGGTTTCGCAGCAGCCGCCTTGATCGATGGCCACGTCGACCAGCACGGAGCCCTTGCGCATGGAGGCGATCATCTCGCGCCGGATCAGCTTGGGCGCGGAGGCTCCGGGAATCAGCACGGAGCCGATCACCAGATCGGCTTGCCGCACCGCTTCGCGAATGGTGTAGAGGTTCGAGGCCAGAGTGACGATCTGGCTGGAGTAGATGTCGTCGAGATTGCGCAGGCGCTCGAGATCGCGGTCGATGATGGTGACATGCGCGCCCATTCCCACCGCGACCTTGGCGGCCTGATGGCCGACCACCCCTCCGCCCAGGATGGTCACACTGGCGGGTGCGACTCCGGGAACGCCGCCCAGCAGGATGCCGCGCCCTCCCCGGGGAGCTTCCAGATACTGCGCGCCCACCTGCACGGCCATGCGCCCGGCGACTTCGCTCATTGGCGTCAGCAGGGGCAGATAGTGCTGCCCCTCGCGGATGGTTTCGTAGGCGACGGCGGAGACCTGCGCTTCCAGCAGCCGCGCGGTCAGCTCCGGCAGCGGGGCCAGATGCAGATACGTGAACAGGATCAGATTGGGGCGCAGGAATCCGAACTCGGAAGGCTGGGGTTCCTTGACCTTGACCACCAGGTCGCTGGAGGCCCAAACGGCCGCGGCGGTGGGGACAATCTTCGCGCCGGCTTCGTGGTATTCGTGATCGGGGAGCGAACTTTGCACGCCGGCTCCGGCCTCGACCAGGACGCGATGGCCGGCTTCATGCAGAGTCTTGGCGCCGCTGGGCAGCAGGCCTACACGGGACTCGTGATCTTTTACTTCTTTGGGAACTCCGATAATCATTGCGGTGTATCCGATGCTGGCGTTTCCGGTGCCGGTGTGGGGGCCGTGTCCGCGGGCGCTGGGTTAGCCTCTGCCGGGCGAGACGGGGGAGCCTCCGGCGCCGCGGCGGGTTGAACGGAGGGCTGGGGATTGTCGCCGACGATTTTTGCCGGCGCCGGCGCGGCTCGCTTCGGTCCGAGCCCCAAGGCAATCAGCGAGAGCGAGCCGACCTTGCCGTCTTCGACCAGGTTTTGATCGTGCTGGAAGCGTTTCAGGGCGTCGGTCGAGGCCGATCCCCAGGTTCCGTCGATGGGTCCTGCGAAGTAGCCGCGATCGGCGAGCGCCTGCTGGATTTCTTTGTAGCGGTCCGCAGTAGGTTGTTGTTGCGCGGCGTGGTACGGGGTTTTGGCGGCAGATTTTCCGGAGGCGCCTTTGGCGGAGGCGGACTTGGCGGCATTTGTGGATTTTGCGGCAGGCGTGGATTTCGCGGCAGGCGTGGATTTCGCTGTCGTGATGGATTTCGCGGCGCCGGACTTGGCAGCGCCGGACGTGGTCGCGGTGGATTTGCTGGCGGCCGTCCGCGAAGATGTCGATTTGGCGGCCGGCCGGCTCTGTTTCGTCGAGCTGTAAACGGGCGCTTTGGCGGACTTGTGCGTTGTGCCGGCCGAATTTCGGGCGGCGGATTTTGCCGCGGTAGACTTTGTTGCTGTAGAACGGGCGCCGGTTGGTTTGCCGGTTTGGGCTGGAGCGAGAACTACGAAGCTGGCGCAGCCCGCGGTGAACACAGCCGCTGAGACGGATATGGCGAGGACCCGCAAAAAGCCAGTTTAACTCATGGGTTAACAGCCGCGAGGGCTTGCGTCGGCTCCCCGCGCGCCGTTGGGGAGGGAGACCAAGCCCCGATCCTTCAGTCCGCTCAGCGCCAGGCCGTAACGGCCGCGCACGCCGGTCTTTTCGAAGATGTGCTTCAAATGGATTTTGACGGTTCCGGGCCGGATGCCCAGGTCGAGAGCGATCTCTTTGTTCTTGAAGCCCTGCTCCACCAGCTCCAGCACCTGCTGCTCGCGCGAGGTGAGCTCGCTGCGCGGATAACGCTCGCTGCGGGCGGCATCGCGGAAGACCGCATCCTCCATCCAGCTTCTGCCTTCGGCCACCGTGCGCAGGCAAGCCAGCACGGCCGCGACTCCCGCAGTCTTGCGCAGGATGCCGCGCGCGCCGGCCTGCAGAAAGCGCAAGGCTTCGGCTTCCGTGACGGAGACGCCCCAGATCACCACGCTGATGTTGGCGGCCGCGGCCCGGATCTCATTGAGCCATTCGAGCACGGCCTGGATGCCGAAGGCTTTGTCCACGATGACGACGTCCGGAGCGTGCTGGCGCGCCAGCTCCAGGGTGCTCAGCAGCGTATCGGCCATGTTCTGGAAGCGCAGCTCCGGGTTGCCGGCCAGCAGCGTGCGAATCCCCTCGGCCGTCACCGGCTGGGTATCGCACACCAGCACGGTCCTCTGCGGCTTGGACTCGATCGGAGCAAGCCGGGAAGATTCCAGCTCCGGCGTATTCCGGGAGGTAAGATTGGGGCCCGGTGAGCCAGAGCCGCCCAATGCCGTTAGAGATCCGCTGTTTCTTAGATTTGGGTTCATGTTTTCTTCCTCAGAACTCGCGTAGAAGTTGTAGGCTTCCGATTACTCCGGCATAGTCAAAGCCGATGTTGGAACACTCATCGGCCAGGCGTATCACTTTGTTAGTAGAGGGAACTGAGAGAGCTTCTCATGCTATGATCGCTTCTAGCCGATTTACTCGATTGGAACTATTTCCAAACTGGCTAGCGCGCCCCCATGCAGCAACGTGAGTCCCCGCCTCTTGCCCGGCGGGCTATGGTCATCAGTCCGAGTGTCCGCCTGCTGGAGGAACTGGAGCCGCTGCTGCTTTCCCAACTCCCCGGCGCGGCGGTGAATTATGTGCGTACCTACCCCTCGCCTAGCGAATTGATCGGGCTGTTGGGGAGCGGCGGCCAACTGGTCTTCTTAGACGCGGCCTCCGACGCGGAGCAGGCTACGCAGCTCATGGGCGAGATGTCGCGCATGGGCTCCGGCGTGCACGTTCTGGCGCTGCTGGCGGGCAACAACCCGGATGCGATCCTGCGCTGCCTGCGCGCCGGCGCTTCCGATTTTCTGATTCAGCCGTTCACGGCCGACCAGTTCGAAGCCGCCCTGGCCAAGTTGGCTCGCGTACAGCCGGCGGCAGAGGGTGGCGGCAAGGACCCGGCCAAGATCTTCGCGGTGATGCCCGCCAAGGGCGCTTGCGGAGCCACCACGGTTGCCTGCAACCTGGCCTTCCAGTGGAAGCGGCAGGGCGCCAAGCGGATTCTGCTGGCCGATCTCGACTTGCTGGCCGGAACGCTGTCGTTCCTGCTCAAAATCAAGTCCAATTACAGTTTCGTGGACGTGCTGAATCGCGCATCAGAGCTGGATCAGGATCTGTGGAACGCGATGGTGACCTCCGTCAACGGCGTGGACGTATTGCTGGCGCCGGAACTGATCGCCGAGGGCATCCAGGACTTGAAGGACCCATCGCCGATCATCGAATACGCGCGCCATGCCTATGACGTGGTGGTGGTGGATGCGGGCGGCGTCTACGGCGATTGGAATCTCAACCAGGCTCGCCTGGCGACGGATCTGCTGCTGGTGACCACCAATGAACTGCCGGCGCTGCAGGCGGCGCAGCGGGCCTTATCCTATCTCGACACCAACCGCATCGGGCGCTGGAAGATCCGCCTGGTGGTGAACCGCTATCATCGCGACGTGGGCCTGAGCCGCGAGGTGATCGGCACGGCCCTGCACACCGAAGTCTTCGACAGCCTTCCCAGCGATTATGAAGCCGTGCAGAATGCGCTGATGGAGGGCAAGCCCATCCCCACCAGCACGCCCTTCGGCAAGAGCATCGTCGCCCTGGCCGACAAGCTGGGCGGGCGCAGCGAGGCCATCAAGAAGCCGTCGTCGCTGAGCGGCTTGCTGGGGTTGTTTTCGAAGACCTCCAAGACATAGGCCGGGGCTCCCGCCCGGGCGCTGCTCACGATGGATAAGCAAGCTGCCGAGTTACTCCAACGGGTGCGCCGCGCGGCTATGCCGGAAGGCCAAGCCATACTTCAAAGCAAA
>CAWISY010000053.1:0-11546 GCA_963838455.1 Bryobacterales bacterium | reverse complement strand
ATCAATTGCCCACGAACTCGCCATAGCGGCCGTACTTCTTGATCAGGTTGTTGCCGCAGTTGGGGCATTTTTCATCCAGCGGCACGTCTTTGGGCTTCTGCGCCTCGCCGAGTTGCTTGGTGGTCTTGCAATCCGGATAACCGGTGCAGGCCAGGAACTGCCCGAAGCGGCCCTTCTTCAGGACCATAGGTCGGCCGCAGTTGGGGCAATATTCGGTTTCGTCCTGCTCGCCGAGATCGGCTTTTCCCAAATCCCCCTTGTCGATGTCCGGCAGGTCGACGGTGAGCTCGCGCGTGTTCTTGCACTCCGGGTAGCCGGTGCAGGCGACGAAGCTGCCGTGCTTGCCCCATTTGATCACCATCGGCTTGCCGCATTTGTCGCAGATCAGGTCGGTGGGCCGCTCCATGCGCTTGATGTCGGTCATGTTGCGCTCGGCATGTTCCAGGTCTTTCTGGAAGCGCTCGTAGAACTCGCCCATGGAGATGCGCCAATCGACTTTGCCTTCTTCGATATCGTCGAGCTCGGTCTCCATCCGGGCCGTGTACGTTACATCAAAGAGATCCTTGAAGCTTTCGAGCAGCAGATCGGTCACCACCATTCCCAGCTCGGTGGGGATGAACTTGCCGCCATCCTTGCGAACATATTCGCGCTCCACGATGGTGGAAAGAATTGAAGCGTACGTCGACGGCCTGCCGACGCCATCGGCTTCGAGCTCCTTGACCAGCGTGGCTTCGGTGAAACGCGGAGGCGGCTCCGTGAAGTGCTGCTCCGGCTCAATGGAGCGGAACTTGAGCGTCTCGCCTTCGGTGACTGCCGGCAGGCGATGCTTCAACTCCTCGTCGTCTTCGTCCTTTTGGTCTTTGCCCTCTTCGTAGATCTTAAGGAAGCCGTCGAACTTGGGCACGCTGCCGGTGGCGCGGAACAGGTACACCGCGTTGTCCTTGCCCTTGGCCTCAACGTCGATGGTGGTCTGATCGAACACCGCCGGCGTCATCTGCGACGCCACAAAGCGCATCCAGATCAGGCGGTACAGTTTGAGCTCGTCCTCCTGGAGGTACTTCTCGACGCTTTCGGGCGTGCGCACAGAAGAAGTTGGCCGGATGGCCTCGTGCGCGTCCTGCGCGTCCTTTTTACTCTTGTAAACATTGGGCGAGGCCGGGCGGTAATCCACGCCGTAGCGCTCCGTAATCATGCCGCGGACTTCGTCGAGAGCGTCATTGGAGACGCGGGTCGAGTCCGTACGCATGTAGCTGATCAGGCCGGTGGGCCCTTCGTCGGAGCCCAGCTCGACGCCTTCGTACAGCTTCTGCGCCAGCATCATAGTGCGCTTGACGCTGAAGCGCAGCTTGCGCGAAGCCTCCTGCTGCAGGGTGGAGGTGATGAAGGGCGGCACCGGGTTGCGCCGCTTCTCGCGGTTGGAGACGGACTTGACGGTATAGTCGGAGCCGTCGAGGGTGGTGACGATGGACTGGGCGGAAGCTTCGTCGGCGATCTCAACGTTTTCGCCATTCTTTTTGGCTAAGTGGGCCGAAAGCTGAGGCGGTTTCTTGGCTCCAAAGTTGACATCGATGGTCCAGTACTCGCGCTTCTGGAAGGCGCGGATCTCCCGTTCCCGATCGACGATTAGGCGTAAGGCGACGGTTTGCACGCGGCCGGCGGAGAGTCCCCGGCGGACCTTGTCCCAGAGCAGCGGCGAGATCTTGTAACCGACCAAGCGGTCCAGGATGCGCCGGGCCTGCTGCGCGTCCACCAGGTGCAGGTTCACCGCGGACGGCTTGTCGAAAGCCTTCTGGATGGCGTTCTTGGTGATCTCATTGAACATCACGCGGAAGATCTTGATGGCGCCCTTCTTGTCCTGCAACTCCTCCTGGAGGTGGTAGCAGATGGCTTCCCCTTCGCGATCCGGGTCAGCCGCCAGATAGATGGTGTCGGACTTCTTGGCTTCCGACTTGAGCTCCGCGATCAGCTTGCGTTTGCCTTCGATGACCTCATAGACGGGGGTGAAGTCGTGCTCCACGTCCACGGCCAGATCCTTCTTGGGCAGATCCTTCACGTGGCCCAGGCTGGCCTTGACCACGAAATTCTTGCCGAGGTACTTCCCGATCGTTTTCGCCTTCGCCGGAGATTCGACGATGACGAGATTCCTTGCCATAGATGAGTGCGTGACCTTCCTACTTAAGAGCCGAGTAGCCGGCCTATAAGAAACAACCGAAATCTTAGCATGAGCAGCGGGCGGGTGGTTTATGGGGCCCAGACCCTCAGAAAGTTCTTCCCCGGGATTTGCCGGACCAAACCGGCCATTTCCAGATCAAACAAGACCGCTATGACCTCCGACGGGGAACAACCCTGAATCGTATCGATCAAGCCATCCAGAGACACCGGGGAATCCGGGGAGAGCGCGCCCAAAACCGCCTTCTCCACAGTTTTGAACGATCCGCTTGCATAGGATGCTGCGGCGGGCCCGGAAGTTACACCCTCCTCCATCTCATTCAGATTCAACTGTTTACGAAATCGATTCGCGAGGGCCCGGCGGTCTTCGGCGGGCAGTTCCCCCACCACGTCTTGCCACTCCTGCACCAATTTCGCCCCCTGTTTGATCAACAGGTTCGGCCCCCAGGCCATCTTCGAAGTGATGTTTCCGGGAACGGCGAAAATCTCGCGGTTGAACTCCGCGGCTAGCTTTGCCGTGATGGCGGAACCGGAATACTCCCCGCCTTCCACTACCAGGACTCCCACGCTCATACCGCTTACGATGCGATTGCGCACGGGAAAGTTTTGAGGATACGGCGGGGTACCCATGGGGAACTCCGAAAGGATCAGCCCCCTCTCGCCTATCTCTTTGGCCAGCTTACGGTTTTCCACCGGATACAGCTCGTCGACTCCGCAGCCGAACACCGCGATGGTCTCGCCCTGGCAATCGAGCGCGGCCCGGTGCGCGGCGGTGTCGATCCCGCGCGCCATCCCGCTGACGATGGTCAGACCCGCCGTCGCCAGGTCCTGGGAAAGCCGGGTCGCGGCGGCGACTCCGTAGGGGGTGGGGCGCCTGGTCCCGACGATCCCCAGCATCAGGTTGGCCAGCAGTTCCACTCTACCGCGCGCGTAGAGCAACGGAGGGGGATCGAAGATCTCCTTCAACCGCAAAGGGTAACGAGGATCGGTCAGCGGCACCAGCTCTGCGCCGGCCTGGGCCAGCTTCTCCTTCTGCGCGACCGCGTCTTCAAAAGAGCACCCGCTGGCGATGCTCTGCGCGACCGCGGAGGCGAGCCCAGCCGCCTCCAGCTCCGACCGCGAGGCCTGGAAGATTGCCTGCGGGGTTCTGAACGCCGCGATCAGTTGGCCCGCCTTGCGCGTCCCTAGCCCCGGCGCCATGCGCAGGGCCAGCCAGTGGATCTGGTCGTCTTCGGTCAGCGAGGAGCTGGCGCAAGCCGGCTGGGCCATCTTCCTTGATGTGCCCGGCGGGGCAAGGAATTCTCAGGCGGACAGGGCGGCTGCCCCACTTAGGCCGTCCTAGCTTCCTTTTTCAGGGCCTCATGCAGAAGCGTCTTGATGACCGTCTGATAGCCCACGCCCCGCTTTTCAGCCAGCTTCCTGGCACGCTCGATGTCGGTGACCGGCAGGCGCACAGACACGCTCTTGGTAGGCACCGCGCCCCGGCGGCCATGCTTCAGCAACAGATCCGCGATCAGATCTTGATGGCGGTCCCACCATTCGGCTTCCTCCACCTCGGACGGGAAGTCCGGCGTGTCGACCACAACCAGTTTGGGCTTCTTCGCTTTCATAGCTTGTTCCTCACTCTCCTCTTCGCCGTGTGCGCTGTAATGACGCGAATCCTGCCGCGCCGGGTCGTATAGACGAACTGTAGCGGCCGGCCCAGATCAGTCAAGCCTGCGCACAACACTCGTTTTTCGCCCTGGCGTTTCTGGCTGGCCAGAACCACCAACGGATCGTTGGCAAATGCCTGCTCCACCTCCGCGGGGGTCACGCCGTGGCGCGCGATGTGTCCGACGTTCGCCGCGTCCCAATCAAACCTGGCCGCGCGCTTCATGTATGCCTCCATTGTATATACGTAAAGGCATTTCAGGGTAGCGCCCGGACCGGCCTGATAGTCTCGCGGCGAGGTCTGGAAGGCCGCCGGGTGCGGGCTGTAATTCTCATGTGGTAATTTGTCAGGTACTCTTGGTTATGTCAAAAGCAACCTATGACGATGTGAATCTGATCTTGAAGCTCTATGAGCTTCGGCGCGAGGACAAGATGCGCGCCGCCCGCGGCTGGTTCGCCGGCAATTTCAAATGCAAGTCGATTCTCGCCTTCGAGCTGCTCAGCCCCGAGGAAAACGCCCACTTCCGCCAGGTGACCAGCTACTGGGACATGGCAGCATCCTTTATTACTTCAGGCGTATTAAACGACGAGCTGTTCTTCCAGAGCAACCGCGAGCTGCTGCTGGTCTGGGTCCGCGTGGAGCCGATTGTGGCCAACCTGCGCTCCGTCTTCGGCGCCAGTTACCTGAAGAATCTGGAGACGGTCGCAGCCACTTACGCCGCTTACCTGGATCAACACAATCCGGGGACTTATCAGGCTCTCAAAGCTCGCGTCGGAGGCTAGATGGAAAATATGGGACACCGCTTCCTTTGGTCGCGGCTCTGACGGAAGCTTACAGAGCCGCGACCGCAGGGAGCGGACCCTTCGACCGAACATGCGCCGTGAGCCTGAAGATTTCCCCGACGAGGAGTTACACCTCATTTACGTAGCCAAGAAACTGGCCGAGGCCCTCCAGGTGGAGGACGCACTGACCTCGGCCGGTTTCGACTACCTGGCCGAGCCGGATACCTACAAAGGCGGCGTGGTGTTTCAATCCGAGCGGGTGGGCGTTTTCTTTTATGTGACTCCCGCCAATGACGCCGGGGCCCGCGCCGCGCTGGCGCGCAGCGGCTTCGCGCCGTATCAGCCGTAAATCGTCGATACGCAAGCGGTTTTGGCGCCGATTTTGGACGCGGGCCGAGCGGATAGGCCGTAAGATAAAAATATCGTGAACTACCGCTTGCCGCAGTGGCTGCGCCATGCGATGTACAACCTGCGCGGCGGATTCCTGGTCCGCCCGCTGATCATCGCCCTGACTCTGGGATTCGCCGGCGCGATGTTTTCGTGGCTGGAAGAAACCTTCCCCTTCTTAAGCGATTTCGTCCCCCGAGCGCTGTTCCCCTCGCACGCGGATCCGCAGGTGGCGCAGGTACTGCTGGGCGGCATTGCGGCGTCGATCATGACCGTGGTCTCGATCGTGTTCGCGATCGTGCTGATGACCCTGACTCTGGCGTCGATGCAGTTTTCCCCGCGCATCATTGTCAGCTTTGCGCGCGACCGGGTCACGCAGTGGACGCTGGGGATCTTCCTGGGGACTTTCTGCTACTGCATGGCGGCTCTGCCGGCGGCCCGCTCGCTGCCGCATCCCTTCGCGCCGGTCGCCACGGTTATGGGCGCGATGCTTCTGGCGCTAGCGTGCGTAGGCTGGCTGCTGTTCTTCATTCATCACATCACCCAGGCCATCAGCGTCAGCCACATTGTCGACCGGATTGCGACGGAAACCGTGGCGATGCTGGATTTGCTGATGCCGGAGCCGCGCGCGGCCGGTGTGGGACTACAAGAGCCGTCCCCGGCCGGCGGCGAGGAGACGCCGATCCTGAGCGAGGAGTCCGGTTATATCCGCTTCATCGATATCCCGGCCCTGGTGATCGTCGCCAAGGCCTGCCACGTAACCTTGAGAGTTTCCCGCCGGGTGGGACAGTTCATCCCGGCAGGCACGCCGCTGCTGCTGGCGACCAAAGCCGGGCGGCTGACGCCGAAAAGCTCGCCGAGATCCGCGACGCCTTCGACCTGGGTGAGGACGAAGTCGATGGCGAAGAAATCATCCGCATCATCTCGGCGCGGGAAGCTAATCAGCGTGAGCGCCGAATCTATATTCAGCAGGCCGCTGAATAAGCGGCAAAAGGCGGTCCTGGCCCGGATCGCGAAGCGTCAGGCCGCCGGAGAGGATTCCGATATCGACTACTCGGACATCCCTCCGCTGACCGATGAACAATTGGCGCAATTCCGCCGGGCGCCCAAGGTGCTGATCGCCGCCCGCCTGGACCGCGACATTTACGACTGGCTCAGGCGGTATGGAGCTGGCTATTCCACCCGCATCAACAACATCCTGCGCGCGGTGATGTCCAGGATGCGATAGTGCGGCCCGCTTCCAAGGTTTTCTAAAGAGAGAGCATCCGCCAGCGGCCGTGCAGCGGGTGTGGTATGATCGTCGTGGAGGCCGAATTTGAAGACAAAAGTGCATCCCGCGCGGCGCCGAAATCGCAAGCGCGGCGCTCCCGCCGATCGTAAGGCCGGCATCATCGCGGGCAAGACGATTCAAGAACTAGCCCGGGAACGTGGTGCAAAGCCATTCGACCCGAACGCGTTCGCCCGCATCGTGCCGCCAGACGAGGACATCGGCGCATTCGTCGAAGAAATCTATCGCGCCCGGACGTAACCGTCTTTGATCAGCGACCCGCTAAACATCATCCTGCTCGACACGGACGTTTTCTCTTACCTGATGGAGCCGGGCGACCCGCGCGGTCGGCCATATCTCCGCCATGTGGAGGGTCGCACCACAGCTCTTTCATTCATCACGGTTGGCGAACTGCTCTTTGGGGCCTTCTGGCGTGGGTGGGGAGAACGACGAGCGGCCGAACTAAGGAGACGTCTTGAGGCGGCGTTCATCCTTCCGCTTGACCACGAAACTTCGCTCGCGTACGGACGCCTGAAAAGTGGACTGCGCAGGCAGGGTCGAGTCCTGGCGGATAATGATCTATGGATTGCAGCGCTCGCCGTGCGCCACTCCGTGCCACTGGTTTCGAACAACCTCGCGCATTTCGAGCGCGTGCCTGGACTTGTTCTGATATCCGAGGCTCCGAAATGACCGTCCGCAAGCCGCGGTTGTCAAAGGCGCGAACGAGCCGCTCCAACAATTCCGGCATCTGGCGGAATGTCCTTACCCGTCTTATTTGTACGGTGCAAAATCAACCTTGAACGGGGACGCTGGTGCCTGTCCCCTGTGTCCGCAGGTCCGCGCTACTTGCTAAGCACGACTCGATTGCCCGGCACTATGGATGACTTGAACCCTGCCGACTTTACCGCCCTGCAGCCTTACCTTAATCCCGTGCGGGTGAAACGGGGACTTCGTGAGCAGGTCCTGGACGATGCCTCGGGTCTGTTTCCCTGTGGGCTGGTCCTCTTTGAGGACAACTGAAACGTCTGCTCCACGCGCCACGTCACTTCGGTTCCGTCCATCCATAAAACTTACCCCCTTCACAGCCTCGTCAAAAACCTCCATCGGGCTACATATCACAATAATCCATGGGGACAACAAAGGGGATGAGAGAATTCAGCAAGCGCGGACCTGCTTCGCAAGGTCCGCAGGTTTTCGGTATTGTGCCCTGCGGGGCGGGCGCGTCGATGATCGCAGTGTGACGTTGGCGCCTGCCGTTTCGGTACGACCGATTGGGCTTGGTAACGATCGCGCCCTCCTGGCCATTGATGGGCGCACGCGGATTTGAAGATGAAAGGATCGATTCCGAATGAAAGGCCGCGGACCTAAACCGCAGGTCCGCACTACTTGCTGGCTCAGGCGGTCTGGAACTGATTATTCCACCCGCATCAACAACATCCTGCGCGCGGTGATGTCCAGAGCACGATAGTGCGCCGGATGGCAGCATATATGCTATCATAGACTTTGCGCCGAACTGTGATAGACACGAACGTTCTTGCCGGGGCGTTGCTCAAGCGAGCCGGGCACAACCGCGAGGTGATTCGTGCCTGCCTGGAAGGCAAGTGGAGGCCGCTGATCGGGCAGGCGCTGTTTCTGGAGTACGAGGACGTGCTCGGCCGAAGGCATCTGTTCCGTTCGTGCCCACTCTCGGAGGGGGAACGACAGGAGTTCTTTGCGGCCTTCCTAAGCGTCTGCGAGTGGGTGGAAATCTACTTCTCCTGGCGGCCCAACCTTCCGGATGAGGGGGACAATCACATTGTGGAACTGGCTGTCGCCGGAGGCGCCGAAATGATCGTAACCAACAATGTGCGCGATTTTCGCCGCGCCCAACTGCGATTTCCCGGCCTGCGCACGGTTTCACCGCACGAATTCCTTAAGGAGCTGGCATGAGCACCCTCACCATCCGGTTACCGGAAGTGAAACACGCACGCCTGCGCCGGCTGGCCCATAGCCGGAGGATCAGCATGAATAAGCTGATCGACGAGTTGGCGACGGTCGCCCTCGCCCAACACGACGCCGAGCTAAGGTTTCACGCTCTCGCCGCCAGAGGGTCTGCCGCAAGAGGACTCGCCCTGTTGAATAAGCTCGACCAAAAGCCCCGCCCGCGATAACACTAAAGAAAAAGCCATCTGGAAAATGATGGGGCTGGTGCAGGAGCAAGTAGCGCGGACCTGTTTCGCAAGGTCCGCGGCTCTTCGGCCTTGTGCCCGGCGGGGCGGGGGCGTAGAGCCCGTAGCGCAGACCGCCGGGTTTGCGGTCTGCGGCTCTTCGTTGACGAGGGCTACCCGATGGGACGGCGTGGCCCCTGCCAGGGAAGAGACGCGGACCACAAGAACGGTGGTCCGCGCTACTTGCTGGAGAGCTTGAAAGGCACAAACTCTACTGTACGTGCTTCCCTCTACCCCCAACGAAGTCCAAGAAACCGTTGTTGTGCTTGGCCAGGTTCACACTGCCGAAGAGCTGGCGCACGTCTTCAAAGTATTCCTCCCCGGCGTCTTTGTTAACTGCGTTCACTTGAGATATCGGCCTATCGCGCTGCGCGATTGCCTGCGCGATTAAGAGCCTCTGGTCTTCATCGCTTCTTGGGATGCTCCAACCAAGTATGTAGACCTCGTCCGCCTCCTCAATTGCCTTCCGCTCCATGCAGCGCGTGCGCTCGATAAAGCCAAGAGTCACACGCTTGGCGGGGTCTGTGGGTGGGATGATGCAAACAGCCATGCTCTCCGAATGGTTATTTGAAAAAAGGATGGCCTTAGGTACTACCCACTCACAATACCTAAGCTCCCCCTTTTCCCCTAATGGTAGCAAAGCGGGGCCGTCGGTTAGGAGGTACCCCATATCGCCGGTCTTTCCCGACCTGTCCTGGGGGACTAGCCAGTTCAGTGAGCCGTGAGATTTAAGAACGTAAATGCCATCGCATGGGATCGGCTCCACCGGAATGTTGCGGGGCTTCTCATTCCCTTTTTCTATGTACCAGCGAATCTTGAACCCATAACCCGTGAACGGATTCCAGTGGTCACCAGCCAATTTCTGAACAGACCGTTCCAGAATCAAATCATAGTTAAAGCTGACGAATGTATGCACGTTACTCTGCAATGGATGGCGACGAAATTGGTCACACAAGAATCTATCGAGAGGCTCCCAATTCACGTTCCAGTTGAGGAGTGAAAAAAACCTGTTGATTGCATAATTGAATCTGATAACGAGGGCCGTCCCTGAAGGACCGTTTGCCTGCGGCTCCCTCGCCAGTGCGCTTGCGAGAAGTTGTTCGATGGATTCAGGGGGGCGCCTCATCATTGCTTCTTTGAATGCATTCTTAGTCTCGGGTGACTGGTCTTCACTCACAACGCGTCGTGCCAGATCAGCGGCCTCTGGGCATTTGGACTGGAAAACGCCCGCGTTTTCCAATTCGGCTAGGGTTGTCAGTATCACGTCGTCGGAGTCCGCATATTCCGCCATGATGCGGATGAAATCATTCATCAGCGGAATTGGTTTGCCCGGCTTTTCAAGGGCCTTTGTCAATCCCGCTCCAACGAAATAAACAATCTTTCTCATTCGCATAAATCCACCCCTTCCCCGGAAATGCAACATGTGCGCCGACATTGACCGGAAATTTGAGCTTCGCTGGGTCACGGTGAGTGAGGGTCCGCTAGGGCGCGCGCCAGACGACCCTACCGTCCTTGTCTAATAGGTGCAGAGAGGCGGCGGAGGTCCAACGTAGCCCGCTGGTCTTCGAGCTTTGGACATCGACGGTGCCGATGTTCGCCGAACAGCCGTCCCGGTCGATCAGGACTAGGACAGGCCCCTCGCCACGCACGGCAAGTGCGGCGCGTGGCTTTTCGTCAGTGGAGCCCAAGCTGAGGCGCGGCCCGGCGGCATCGATGGCGAGGGCGACGCACGACCCACCGCGTGCATCGCGGAGGTCGAGGACGGGTCCGAGGCTGAACACGCCGAGTGCCGCGCCGAGCTTTCCAGCAGCATCGAAAAGGTTAAGGACCGGTACGTCGCCGAGCGCGCTAAGAGTGGCGCGCGATTTTCCGTTACCGTCGCGTAGCGTGAGAAGCGGCCCGTCACTGACCAGAGCAACCTCTGCCCGCCGGACTCCGTTGGCATCGTTCAGGCCGAGACAGGGACCATCGCCAACCATACTAAGCTCGGCACGCACTCGGCCCTGCTTGTCCTTCAAGACAAAACGCTGGGCCTCGATAACCTCGTCGGGTGGAACTGCTTCCTGCTGCATCACCATTTCCTCCTGTGCGCTGGATGGCTTGCGATCAGCCTATCAGTCTCTTCGCTATTGTATCCTGCCCGCACAAACACCCCATTCAGCTTTTCTGGCACCGCTCTCTCGCGGGCACGGCGAGATAGGAAAGCGGGTGGCGCACAGGGACGTGTATTGTGGGTTCCTGTGCGGCTTTTCACTTCGTGTTCGCGACGAGAAGCATGGTAACGCGGCTCGAATTGGGGAAGGTCTGTGGAGGAATCCGTGGGTCGCGAGACGCGTCCGCCGACGGGCTGGCGGATACCTTGACGCTACCGGCTCAAAGCGGAATCCACAGCAGGCGGTTTATCCACTCCTCGGCCTCGCTGGCACTCCAAATGAGCACAAGCTCTTCAATCGCGGCTGCGATGGAGATACCTTCGCGCAAAAGAATCACGCCCGGGCTCTTCGCACCGGCACTGATATACTGACGGAAATGAGCCGGCATGGTGTGGCGGTCCTGACTGACTAGAACTCGCCCCTGCTCGGCGGCACGACGTAACACCTCGATGTCAGGCACTCCGGCCAGGCGCGCATCGGCCGCGCTCCGAACGTCGATTTCAGGCGCGACGCGTCTGAGTCCACGGAGAACTCGCCCATCAAGGTCGGCATCAGCCTGGAATCTGACTTTCATGCCGCGCCCGCCGGATTTTGGCAATCAAGTCGGCGTTTGTGCGCCGTGACTCTTCGTGCTCCACCGCGGCGAGACGTTCTCCCTCTGCAAGGTAAGTGTCCACTTCGCGCTGATGGGAAAGATAGAAGGCGAGCGCACCATGCACTTGCTCCAGGCTCAGCGAAGGGTAGCTCTCCACCATACTCTCGGCGGACATCCCTTCCCGGAACAAATAAACGAGAGAGTCGAGCGAGACGCGACTTTCTCCTATTCGGTAGACACCCTCGGCATTTTTCACGTAGTCCTTTGCCATAATACCTATTCTATCCTATGTTCGCGGGTGGCGCACAGATGCGCGTATTCTGCGTTCCCCGTGC
>CAWISY010000052.1:0-5501 GCA_963838455.1 Bryobacterales bacterium | reverse complement strand
CAATGTATTGCAGGATTTGTCGGAGATCGTGCGCGAGGAGATCCAGTGGCTGGTATCGCAAGGCGTGGAGTACATCCAGCTCGACGCGCCGTTTTATTCGCACTATCTCGATCCGCAGCATCGCGAACAGATGCTGGGCGAAGGGCGCAATCCGGACCGCGAGTTGGCCGAAGGCATCCGTGCCGATAATTCCTCGCTCAAAGGCATTCCCCGCGATGGAGTGACAGTAGCGATGCATATCTGCCGCGGCAATAGCCGCAGCCGCTGGTTCACCGAAGGCGGCTACGATCTGATCGCGGAGCGATTGTTCGGAGAGATGGAGGCCGACCGCTTTCTGCTGGAGTACGACACCGAACGCTCCGGAAGCTTCGAGCCGTTGCGCCGCGTCCCTCGCGGCAAACAGGTGGTGCTGGGATTGATCACCACCAAGGAGCCGCGTCTGGAATCGAAGGACGATCTACGGAGGCGCATCGATGCAGCCGCCAAATGCGTGCCGATCGAGGATCTTGCTGTGAGCCCGCAGTGCGGTTTCGCGTCCGTGTCTGCGGGCAATCTCTTATCGCCGGACGACCAATGGCGCAAACTCGACCTGGTGGTCGAGGTTGCGCGCAAGGTCTGGGGCTGACTTTGTTTTTCTACTGAATGACGATCTCGGCGGTGTTCGCCATGATCGTACCAGCCGTTACCTGCAAGGGAACTGTTCCCGACCCGGCCAGCGAATGCGGAAGCTGTACGTCAATCTGATCGATGCCGGTGTATCCACTCGCGCCGGCGTACAGGACCGAACAGTTGACTCCGTTCACGGTAACCGTGATATTCCCCTTTCCGGCCGCCGCCGCGCCGGTGGTGTAGAACGCCAGATAAACACTATCCGTCGCGGCGCCCATGTTGATAGGCGTTGGCGAGTAGTATCCTTGCTGATTCAGTACAAAGGCCGGCTCTGTTGTCACCGTTCCGGTCTCTGTTACACGCGTCGCGTATGCGGCCGCGACGCCCAATCCGTCGATCGTGAACACAGCGGGAGAGACCGCCGCGATCTGAACGTTGGCCGCAGTCTGAGTCGACCCAGGAGCATTGATCGACACCGTGGCCGATCCAGCGGCTGCGCCGGGGGGGACCTGGAAGGTGATCTGGTTCGGCGAGACAAAGGCCAGCGGCGCAGTCATGATGTTGCCGGCCGAGTCCTTGACGGTGACGGTGGTGCCGTCGACGTCGGTCGGAAACGGTCCCACGATTTCGCCCGCTTCCGGCGCCATGTTCTGTCCGAGGGCGAATGCGATTGCGCCTTGCCCAATCGTCGGAACGCCCGGGTTCCCTGCGGAGAGAATCAGAGGAACGTTCGGCATCGTGGTGGAACTCGGGGCGAAGGCGATGCCGCGATAAACTTCACCGGCATTGGCGGTGCGCAGGATGGTGAATTTCTCACTCGCGGCGCTGGCGGCGGAGGTGTTAGCGAGGGTGTCGGTAATGCTCACCAGCATATTGGGATCCGCGCCTGCATCCGGGTTGGCGCTTAGCGTTGCAGTGCTGGCCCAGATGGTCACGGTTCCGTCACCATTCACTTTGCCGGCAAGATGGCGGAGGCCGGTGGTGGCGGGATTGAGCGCTGTGGGGTAGTTCGCGACCGAATACTGCTGACCCAGATTCAATCCGTTCTGAAGCACGTACGCCATGGTCCACGTGCCGTTTGCGAAAGTCCACTTCTGCAGACCCGCGAGCTTGGTGGTGGAGGCGTCGGCTAAGGTCTGGTCACCCTCATCGCATACATACAGCGTGGTCGCGTTGGCGAACCAGATCCCGAAGGGATAGATCGTGGAAGCGCTGGCTGATTTGGCCGAGGTGGTTGGGAATCCCGGGAGAGGAGCGATCGTCGCGGAGGCCGCGTTGGCCAGAGTCGGCAGGGTGCCCGCGGTTCCGACCTGATACACCGTATCGATTCCGTTGCCGCCGCTGCCCTTAGTCACGTAAAGCGTGTTGTTGAAGATGGTTATACCGCGGAAATTGTTGTCCTTCCCGGGCTTATCTGACGACGAGAAGACGAAGTTGCCGACCTGTTGGGGTATCGTGGTCTGGGATTGCCCCGGTGTTGCGACTTCAACTCCGGTTGTCGACGTCACGAGGGCCGGTGTGCCGTTTCCTGGGCCGGCTCCATTGTCGGAGTTGCCGACCATGTAATACAGACCATTACCGCCGAGAATCGCGGCGCGGCCATTGTCGCCGCTATACGCGTTGGTCGGCGTGACCTGAATCGCTCCGTTTCCGCCTACCTGCACCACGCCGCGGAAGTAGGATTCACCGGAGGGATCGGTGGGATCGTAATTCATCGGAGTGTTGGAACTGGAAACGTCAATGGTGTTGGGCGGAGCGCCGACGTAGCCCACGAACGTGAGCACGCTCCCGTCGGTCGAGAGATTGAGGTCCAGCTCGGATTTGGAACTGAAGCTGGTCACGACCATGTTGGTCGGGACATCGAGGGTGCTGACCAGCGAGCCCGACGGAGAAAGCTGATCCAAAAGGATGGGCGCACTGACTCCGAAGCTTCCGTCCGCGGAGTCGTTGTTCCAAACATTGTTGCTGTTGGAGGTGTTGGGAGCCTGGCCGTTACTCACCGCCGCGTTATCGCACGTCTGGCCTGCCGCGTTGGCGGACGCCGGGCAAACCGGCGGCAGCCCCTGTCCCACAATCACGGTGCTGGCGTCACCCGTATAAACGCTCCGCACGAGAACCAGATTCCCCGAGTTGAAGCCGGTGAAGGCAGCAGGCTGACCCGAAATCGTGACGTTGTCAAGGCGCCAGTTGCCGGAGTTGTTATTCAAGGCAGTTTCCTTTGCGCTGATACAGTCGGCGCCGGTCGAGGCGTTTACCATCCTCACGGCGAAGTTGGGATTGTTCGCTGCGGCCGCGTCGCTGATGGTGGCGGTCAATCCGGGGAACCAATTCTGCCCGCCCGAAGCCGCGGTGATGCTTACATACGCCCCCATGACCGTATTTGCGGAGGTGCTGTTGGTCATAGCCGCCAATCCGGTATCCGCTGCGGGGATGGTCAGCGGCACATTGTGCCAGGTGCTCCCATCCGTGGTGTATTGAAGCTGCAGATTCGCCTCACCCTGATTCGTCGCATACCAGTCGAAGCTGACGGTGATGTTGCTATAGCCCACCGTGCTTGCGCCGAACACGGCGCCCTGCGTCCCGATGGGAGCAGCGCTCGACCAGCCATTCGCCGTCCCGGCGCTGTTCTGCGCACGGACGCGCCAGATTTGGGTGAGATCCGCAAGTCCGTTCGAGCCTGTATCTCCGGTGGCGCCCTGGAGAACGTCGTCGGTGGTCACTCCAACAGCCGGGGTCGCGTAAGTGGCCATGCCAATTGAACTGGCGGTGCCCGAGCCAGTCGAAGGAGCCGGGGCGTTGTTGTTCGCTATCTGATCATTCTCGAACGTCCAGGCGGTGATGACTCCGGCTTGGGCAACTTCGAGAGATGCGGCAATCAATGCTGCCATCAATACGACTTTTTTCATGCTCTGGATGATCCTCCCTTTAGAAAGCTCGCGGCGGTTCGAACCGGTGGAACAAAAAGGACTTTGCTGACCGTCGCGCACCTGCACGAACTACTGCCAGCGCGAGCAGCACGCTGCGAGGTCCCGTTCCGTCCGTATTGGAATCCAAAGGGGAAACGATAGCAGGCGGATATGAAGGCTACGCAACAGAACCGCTACAGAACAATGAAACTCAAGGCAGCAGACTGATTCTGCTCTTTTCAGCCGTTCTCTCGAGCAGTCCCCGCAGAGTCTCGATCTCTTCCGTCTTCGCTACCGGCATCGGCGGACGAGTCTTCGCATTCGGGATCAAGCCGCGCAGCCAGGCTGCTATTTTGTAGCGTAGATGCAGGCGCGAATAATCGGAATAAATGTATTCGTGCAAATCGCGCAGGCCGCCTTCGGCCCAGATCCGCCGTGCCTTCACTACGTCGCAGGCGCGCCAGGCATCGATGTGATCGAGCATCGGCTCAAGAGCATAGTTCCACGATCCGGACGCTGTGCCGTCCAGCATATCGTGCGCCAGAAACTCGGGGAACAAACCGCCACCCGCGGCCAGAATCGAGACCGGCCGCGCCAGCCCGCGCAGCGCCTTCCACATTTTTCTCTGGCCCTCGTAGTTGTAAATCATCTTCCATCCGATGACGTTTGGGATCGAGTTGCAGATCAGCTTGGCGGTTTCCGCCGGAACTCCCAGACCCCACTGCGGTGTGGGCGATCCCGCCACCGGATGCGCGATGATCGGCAAGTTCGCTACCGCGTCGATGGCCCGAATCTGGTCGAGCCAATACTCTGGATATTTTTCGGCGTTCCACATCCCCACCAGGTCGATGCATCCGGCCGGAGGCAGCAGGAACAGCCCGTCGGCGCCGGCAGCCTTCGCGTCGCGAGCGCACTCCACGCACCCTTCTGTGGTCAGGTCGAACACGCCCGCGATAACCGGCATCTTTCCTCCGGCTTCTTCGACGGCGAGCTCCACCACGCGCTTTTTTTCTTCGCGAGTTAAATAATAAATCTCGCCCGCCTCGGGATTCGCGATAATGCCGCCGACCTCCCGGAAGCGGTCTTGGAGAAAATAGCGGATCAGCCTCCGGTAAGGCGCCTGGTCGATCTTTCCAGCATCATCGAACGGCAAAACCGCAGCCGTGAAATAGCGGTGGGCGATGTCTCGCATAAGTCAGAACAGGATGGGGTGAACGATCTCGCGCATGCGCTCTACTTCGGCCACGTTGTGTTTGAGCAGTGGGGTATTCCACGTCGTCGATGTTTCGCTGCGACAGTCTTCCGCCAGGAGCCTTCCCGTCTCCTCAAAACTATGCGGCAGTTCTTCCGGTTCACTCCGGACGCCGAGAATGAACACCCGGTCGCTGAGCTGCGGCGGGACGACGGCCTTCACCTGTGCCCTCCGGCCATCGCTCTTATCGAAATCTATCAACAAAATCATTGAGCGCTTGGGATACCTGTTCATCTCGGCAATGTGGACAGACCCGAAAAGCTCAAGGACCTTATGCCAGCCGCTCGCTGGACGAAGCACCTTGAGCTGACCTGTGCCGCCGATTTCGACGAGGAATCCATCCGCGATCTGCCGATTCGCATCGTCCTCGGGCAACACCAGGATGTGCTTATCGTATTTGTTCATTCTCCGAGATCACCGCGAGTGATCGCATCCACGAGGTCGCCATTAACGTGCAGATCGCTCAGCTTGCGAACGACGGTGGGTTCGAGATGACTCCTTCGCTGCAGCACGAGCGTGTTGTCGTCCGAGAAGGCTCGGATCACTTCCGTATTATGCGAAGTCGCGATAAACTGGCCCCCTGATTTCTGGAACTGGCTTCGCAGCGCCACAATGAAATGCTGAACCTCATCCAGCGCTAGGTAGTTATCGGGCTCGTCCCAGAAACAGAGCAGGGGATGATACGCCTCGCTTTCGGCAAGTAAGACGGCGCAGATTATGAAACATTTTTCGGC
>CAWISY010000051.1:0-108621 GCA_963838455.1 Bryobacterales bacterium | reverse complement strand
GCGTTCTCCGCCGAGCAAATACGGTAGCGGCACGGAGCAGGCCGGGCACAGCACGTATTGCTAGGCGACACATCGGCCTCGTGGGGCAGAGTATGAGTCAGGATTTCAGTGGGGGGCCATAGGCCAGGACTAAAGCGGCCGGGGACTAAAGTGGCAGATGGAGAACGTTGTTGAGCGACTCGAGGACCTGGCGAAGAGCTTCGGGCGAAGGGAGGCTGGCTTGGGCGAGATTGGCGTTTCCCCCGCCGCGTCCGCCGGCTGCGGCGAGGATCGGCTTAAGGGTGTCGCCGGAGTGGACGCCGGAATCGGAGGAGGCGGCGAGAAGGAGCGAAGGCGGAGCGTCACTGACGGCGAGAAAGAGAGCCTTGCCGCAAGCGGTGAAGGCTTGGGCGCGGGCGCGCATTGCGTCGTCGATGGAGCCGCGCTGGGCGAGGCGGCGGAGGCCGTCGGAGGAGGGCGCGGTGGAGGCATGCAGCTCGCGGCCTTCGCGAGTGGCGAGTTCGGAGGCCAGGCGCAGGCTGGATTTTTCGAGAGCCTTTAGGCGCGCAGCGGACGAGGCGATCCATTCCGGCGCTTTGTCGGGTGAAGCGGAGATGGCCCGGCCGATTTCGGAGAGAATCTGGAAGTCGGCGCGCGCGGTGCGGAGAGCGCGCAAGCCGCAGACGAATTCGACCCGCACGTTGCCGCGCATCTTTTCCAGCTTGCGCAGCAGGATCGGGCCGATTTCCGCGGTGGAGCAGACGTGCGTGCCTCCGCAGGCGCTGCGGTCCAGCCGGTCGATGGAAACGATGCGCAGGGTTCCGGTGCGGGTGGATTCTTTGCGCAGCCCGGTGACAGAGGCTGCGTCTTCGTAGGAAACGATAACAGGGCGGGCTTGGGCGACGATCTCGGCGCAACGGTCTTCGACGCGGGCGGCTTGGTCGGGAGTGAGCGGCGCCTGCGGCCTTAGGGAAGACGCGCCGAGGTCGATGGTGGATGAATCGGCGCCCAAGTGGAAGCTGAGCGTGGGCAGAGCGTAGAGCTCTTCGAAAACGGCGGAGAGCAGGTGCTGGCCGGTGTGCTGCTGCATGTGGTCGAAGCGGCGGGACCAGTCGATTAGGCCGGCGACTTCCTCAACAGCTTCCAGCGGCGAATCGAGGACGTGGGCTACGCGATCGTCTTCATCGACCACTTCGATGACTCGGGCGCCGGCCAGCGTGCCGAGGTCGAAGGGCTGACCTCCGGAGGTTGGGTAAAACGCCGTGCGGTCGAGATAGACGCGCAGGCCGTCAGGAGTGGCATCGACGACGCGGGCGCGGAAGTCGCGGAGATAAGCGTCGGAGTAGTAGAGGCGATCGGTGATTGCCAAACATTTATTGTATGGCGATGTAGACGATGTTGCTGTAGACGTTGTTGCCCATAAAGAGATAGACCGGGACTTCGCCGCCGGTGATGGCATTGGCGGGGATGGCAACGTTGATCTGGTACAGGCCGACGGAGCCGGGAGTGAGTCCGGCGTAGGCAGGCGTGACGGTGGAGCCGACGCTGCCGAAAATCGATTCACCGATGACCATCTGCGCGAAGGGCACCTGGCCGGCCGGTGACGCTTGACCGTCCACGCCGGCGGGACTGGTCTGACCCAGTCCCAGCGCGTAAAACACCACCGTATCGACGCCGGCTTTGGCAGGGCGGCTCGCGATGCCAGGAGTGGTGGGAATCGCGAAGGTGACCATGTCTCCGAGCACCGCGATGGCGTAGTTGCCGATGCCCAAAGGCAGCAGGCGCGGAACGGCGGCCTGGACGTTGATGCTGACGCTATTGCCGGTCTGGCTGTCGCGGGAGACTTCAACGACAGCGGCTCCCGAGGCGGTTTCATAGGGGATCTGGAAGTTAATCTGGCCGGGCGAGGCGTAGTAGATGGGCGCGGCGAGGCCGTTGACTTTGACGGTGGCGCCGCCGAGGGTGGTTTGAAGCGGCAGGGACCCAGCCTGTGCGATCGAATCGGCCAGTTGCTCGCCGAAGACGGCGACGATTCCTCCGGGGGCAAGCGATGCGCCGGGTGCAAACAGGGCGTTATCCAGCACGCCTTGATAGGACGCTACGGGAGGGCCGGGCGTGAGCACGTTGAACGTGACCGGAATGGTGGCAGAGCCGTTGGCGGCGTTGGTGGAGACGGTGACGTTCGCGGTGTTGAGCCCGGGGCTCATAGTGCCAGGAGTCGCGGTGAAGAGAATGTTGTTGTTGAGTTGAACCGAAGCGGTGAGCCAGGGGGGCAGACTGCCTATCGTGAGACTGAGTGAGCCTTGGCCGGAGTTGGAGAAGACGACGGCTTGCGTAGCGGCGGCTCCGCCGGCCGCGAGATTGAAAGTGAGCGAGGCAGGGGCGAAGCTCGAGATGGGCTGCGTGGTGACGTGGGTGCTCACGGCGATGGTTTTGTTATCGGCCGCAATGGTTGAGCCGGAAGTGGTGACAGAGGCGGGATAGTTACCCGTTGTAGTGTTTGCGGGCGCCGTCGCTGTGATGTTGAACTGATGCACCGTCGAGAACAACGGCGTTCCAAAAGAGACGGCGGAGACCGAGGGCGCCGATTGCGGGTTGCTAGCCGTAACCGACAGGCTGGAGGCGGTATAGAACATGGCAGTGGTGGAGCTGCCAGGGGCGACGAAGAGATCGAGGGGACTGGGGATCGGGCTGCCCATCTGAATGGTCACGGAGATGTTTTGCGGAGCGTCGATGGCTCCGGGATCAGAGACAGTGACGACGCCGGCGTATTGGCCGTTGGCGAGGCTCGCAGTGTTGAGCGCGATCTGGATCGAGCCGGCGGCGTTCACGGAGGGGCTGAGCCAGCTCTGGTTGGCGGAAGCGGACAGCGAGAGCGTTCCGTTTCCGATGTTACTGGTGGTGACCGTCTGTGCGGGTCCATTCTGCCCGGCGGCAATATAGACCGGGCCAATGGAGCCGGTGGAGAGACGGAGCTCGGGTTGCGCCGAAAGCAGGGCGCAGGAAAGGGGAAAAAGGGCGAAGACAAGTTTCATCGGAAATGTTTTAAAGACTCTCTTAATTATCTTGCAGGCGGAGGGCCATGGCCAGGAGGATGCGGAAAAAGGCCTGGATACACCGCTCCCTCGCGGTCGCGGCTCTGTAAGCGACTGATATAACGGATGTCGGTTCTGAGCCGCGCACGAAGTAAGCGGTTGGGGGGCCTTTTTCAGCACCTTGCTAGCGCTAACGTTGGATGCGGCCGAGTTTGCCACAGGGTTGTGGCGTAGAGGGACACCCCTCGATGCGGTTACGGCGCGGGCGAGGTGATGTCGAAATCGGCGCGCAGGAACTGCCAATCCGGAAACTCGTAGGCCTTGAGCTGGGTTGCGGCAGTGGCCTCGACATCGTGATCCTCATAGGGGCCCAGGCCGGGGACCTTGGCGTCGAATTCAGCGACGGGAGGGTCGCCCGGCTTGGCGGCGGTAGTCACGATGCGCACGTGCACTCCCAGTTCCGGAAGATCGGCGTCGGAGTGATTGATGGCGGAGAATTTGGCCTTGAGCTGGCCGCCCTTTTCGAGGGTCAAGCGGAAACCGGCAAGCTCGATGAACTTGGCCAGGGGGTGTTTGCCGGAAGTGGTCGCGGGACCGGGACCGTAGGGGGAAGCGGTGGGGGCAGGTTTTTCGGGCGGGGGCGAAGAGCAGCCGGAAAGCATCATTACGCCTGCAAGAAACCATACGGGGGCAAGGAGTTGAAGGCGGCGAACCATGATTTAAGAATATACCGCTTGTCATCGTATAGTGATTAAGAGTCAATGAAACTTACTTTCTGGGGTGCGGCCCGCACCGTAACGGGATCCATGCATTACGTGGAGGCGGCGGGCAAGCGGTTTCTGCTGGATTGCGGTTTGTATCAAGGAAGGCGGCAAGAGGCGTTCGACCGCAACGCCCATTTTCCGTTTCCGGTATCGAACATCGATCACGTGATCCTTTCGCACGCGCACATCGATCACAGCGGGAACCTGCCGACGCTGGTAAGCAACGGATTTCGCGGACCGATTTATACTACTCCGGCGACCATCGATCTGTGCCTGGCGATGCTGGCAGACTCGGCGTTCCTCCAACAGAAAGACGCGGAGTTCTGCAACCTGCGGCGGGAACACCGGCGCAAACTGGGGCGGGACGATTCGGAATGCTCGCCGCTGTACACGGTGGAGGATGCGGAGAAGACGTATCCGCTGTTTCAGCCGGTGGATCTGGATGCAGAAAAGGAGATCTCCGCGGGGCTGAAATACCGGACCTATGACGCAGGGCACATGCTGGGGTCGACGGCGATGGAGATCGAGGCCGACGGCGTGAGGCTGGCTTTTTCCGGCGACGTGGGACGCCCGGGGCTGCCGATTATTCGCGATCCGGAGAAGCTGGATCCGGTGAACTACTTGATCATGGAGTCGACCTACGGGAACCGGTTCCACAAGAAACTGGAGCACGTGGCGGACACGCTGGCGGGGATCGTGAACCGGACGGCGGGCCGCGGCGGGAAGATTATCGTGCCGAGCTTCGCGGTGGGGCGGACGCAGCAACTGGTGCTGCTGCTGCATGAGCTGATGAACGCCGACCGCATCCCCTCGATTCCGATTTTCGTGGATAGTCCGCTGGCGGTGAACGCGACCGAGGTGTTCCGCAAGCATCCGGAGTGCTACGACGAAGAGACGCGCAAATTCCTGAGCGAGGGCGAGGATCCGTTCGGATTCTACCGGCTGAAATATGTGCGCGACGTGAACGAATCCAAGGCGCTGAACGATCTGCACGGGCCGTTCATGGTGATTTCGGCGTCGGGGATGTGCGAAGGCGGGCGCATTCTGCATCACCTGCGGAACAACATCAGCGATCCGCGCAACACGGTTCTGATCACGGGATTTCAGGCCGAGCACACGCTGGGCCGCAAGATCCTAGAGGGATGGCGCGAGGTGCCGATTTTCGGCGAGCCTGTGGAGTTGCGGGCGGAAGTGGCATCGCTGGATGCATTAAGCGGGCATGCGGATCAGGGCGAACTGATCGAATGGATGCGTCCGATTGCGCATGGGCTGAAGAAGGTTTTTCTGGTGCATGGCGAGCCGGCCTCGGGCGCGGCGCTGGCGCAGGTGATCCAGAAAGAGTACGGGATCGAAGCGGTGATGCCGGCGAGGGGCGACAGTTTTGAATTGACCTAAAGACGGCAGAGCGGTTCCCTGAAAGGCTTTTACAAGCCGCACTGCCCCCTCAGCAGATCGACCACTTTCAGCGCGTCGCGATAGTACTGGGTGAGACTGCTGAGGGTCAGCGTGACAGACTCCCCGTGTGCGATCTTATTGCGGTTACCGACGATGCTATTCACGGATTCGCTCAACTGGCCCTCCGTAGCTTGCGCCAGCTTTTCCTTCCATTCCTGGCTGAACCCGCCTGCGAGTTCAAGAATCGTACCCATCTTTGGGTTCTGAAATTGTCGCAAGCGGCTTTCGACAAAATCCGCGACGGTAGGGTCCGAGCGCTTGCGTGCCAACTCGGCGTAGCTGATCCGCACGGCGTTTTCCACGAATCCACTTACCAGAACGCAAAGATATCTGCACCAGTGCGACTGCATCTCAGCGTCCGGAAGGGCCCTGGCCTTGCTGAAGAGGTCGTCCAACCGCTGGCGTTGGCGGTCAATTTCGAATTGGCTCACGGCAATTGGGAAAATGCCTCGTCCGCGAGCTTCAGGCGCGTACGGACGCGCTCCTCGCTCGCTGTTCCTCGACCACAGGCGTTAAGAAAGGCCTGATTCGCTAGCAGCTCGTCGTAGGCTTCCTGGTAAGCACCGGGACTAGCGATTGGTCCGCCTCGCAGGCGGCGTGCCGTACCGACCATAACAGAATCGAAGACGGCAGCGTTCAAGGCGCGGACTGGGCGAAAAGCGCGTCCGCCAATTTGGTCGCGAATGAGGTTGATCGAGGAAACGAAGCTTGCTGTCATAAGTTTCTCGACCTCCGGCTTTATTGCCTTGTTCTTCCCCATGAACAAATTTAGGAAGACCACCATTGGGCGCCTATATCTCTCACCCTCAAACAGGAGGGCCAGAAACCTAAGGATAAGTTCCCGATCTCGCATTCTCGCGTCCTCTGGGCCATAGATCTGTCTCCAGGACGGATTCGCGTTTAGCTCTTCAAGCAGTCCCCTGATGCGGCCGGCGTGGTGGACAGCGCTCCGCACCTCCTGCGGAGTGAGGATCTTTCCGCCGGAGTTCAGGCGGTAAAAAACCTCATAAACGCTGCTTTCGTCCTCTGTAGGCTCGTCCTGTTTAAACACGGTCGCGTGCAGAATTGCATCATCCAAGCGCCGACGGTCTTCGTCCTGAAGCGTCCTGTACGTCCTCCCTGCCAATTCTGGTTGAACGCCCTTGAGGCTGAATTCCTTCTTTGTCGGGCCCCAGATGCCATCGTAAAAAAAACGCAAAGATTGGAGGCGCTGCTGTCCGTCAACTACTAGAAGCTTCCCTGAATCCGGTTCCTTCGAAAGAAATATACTCGGTACGGGCAGCCCGAGCAACAGAGATTCAACGAAGCGTGAGCCGTCCTTAAGATCCCATACGAACCCTCGCTGAAATTCCGGAACGTAGATGGAGCCCTCCCGCATGCGCTTGACCAAGCCATCGACAGGGTAGTCGGCACCGTAGCTCGAAATCGCGTACCTCTGCTGCGGGACTTCTCGAGTGTCGTCTTCGGTCGGCAGATCCTCGACTTCCACTTCAGGATTTTCAAGCTCGATCGACATGCAAATCTCCTTGCCCAAGTCTACTGGAAAGACAGATCCATCGGTATAGTAGGGGGATGGCAGAGCGATTCCCTGCCCCGGTATACGCCGACGCGGTGTTGGGGCCGAATTTCGAGCACGCCAAGGTGCATTTCCTGGATGCGCTGATCCAGATTCACTACGCCCACACGATCATGCTGGCGAAGCAAGGGATCGTGACCGCGAAAGAGACGCGGACGCTGCTCGAAGCGCCGGGAGGACTGCACCGCAAGCGGATTCAAGGGGCTCGCTATGACGGCAGCTTCGAGGATCTGTTCTTCTTCCTGGAGACGATGCTGGAGGAGGCTTGCGGGCGGGAGATCGCCGGGAAGATGCACAGGGCGCGGAGCCGCAACGATATCGCTGTAACGCTGTACCGGATGACGGCGAGGCAGGCGGTGCTGGGTCTGGAGACCTCGCTTCTGGAGCTGCGCGCGGTGCTGCTGGATCTGGCCGGGCAGCATCTGGAAGCCGGCGCACACGTAGCCGACGCAGCCGACCACGCTAATCCACTATCTGCTGGCAGCGTGCGAATTTCTGGGGCGCGACAGGGAACGCTTACGCGGCGCGTTCGCAAGGGGTAACTTCGGCACAGGGCCGGAGGCGCCGTCAATCGTAATGCGGGCTGTGTTTCATAATTGTGTTTCAGCAACAGCAGGGATTTTGTGTTGCCAAACGTCAATTGACAGTTTACAATTCGGTCGATGATCGAGAGCTTTAAACACAGGGGTCTGCGAAACCTGTTTGAGCAGGACGACCGCCGCAAAGTTCGGGCCGATCAAGCGGACCGTTTGCGGTTGATCCTTTCGGCCCTCGATCAAGCTGGCGACGTTCAGGACATGAACCAGCCGACGTTTCGGTTACAGGCGTTGAAGGGCAATCGTAAAGGCGTATGGGCCGTGACCGTGAGAGCGAATTGGCGGGTGACTTTCCGTTTTGCGGGAGGTGACGCCTACGACGTGGACCTGGAAGATTATCATTAGGAAGGACGACAGTCATGCCGATGAAGAACCCCGTGCACCCCGGTGCACTCGCCAAGGCCAACCTTGAGGAACTGAATGTTAGCGTGGCTGAGGCGGCGAAGACGATGAAGATCACGCGCCAGCAGCTTCACAACGTGATGCAGGCCAGAAGCGCCGTTACGCCCGGGATGGCCTTGCGCTTTGAGAAGGCTTTCGGCGGCAGCGCCGATATGTGGTTGCGGATGCAGGTGGCGTACGACCTGGCGCAGGCGCGAAAGCACAGAGGCAAGATGAACATCCCGCGCTTGGTCGAGAATCCGTCGCTTTAGCAGGTTTGGGAACGAAGCTTGACGCAACTGCTCCCTGGCGGTCGCGGCTCTGTAAGCACGCCGCTATAGTGGGGGGATGGCGAAGTTCCCTGCCCCGGTGTATGCGGAGACGGTGCTCGGGCCGAATTTCGAGCACGCCAAGCTGCATTTCCTGGATGCGCTGATCCAGATTCACTACGCGCACACGATCATGCTGGCGAAGCAGGGGATCGTGACCGCGAAAGAGACGCGGGTGCTGCTCGAAGCACTGGGAGGGCTGCACCGCAAGCGGATTCAAGGGGCTCGCTATGACGGCAGCTTCGAGGATCTGTTCTTCTTCGTGGAGACGATGCTGGAAGAGGCTTGCGGGCGCGAGATCGCCGGGAAGATGCACACGGCGCGGAGCCGCAACGATATCGCGGTGACGCTGTATCGGATGACGGCGAGGCAGGCAGTGCTCGGTCTGGAGACCTCGATTCTGGAGTTGCGCGCGGTCCTTCTGAATTTGGCCGGGCAGCATCTGGAAACAGTGATGCCGGCGCACACGCACACACAGCCGGCGCAGCCGACCACGCTGGCGCACTATCTGCTGGCCGCGTGCGAGTTTCTGGGCCGCGATGGGGAGCGCTTGCGCGGGGCCTTCGGGCGGATGAATCTGTGCCCGATGGGCGCGGCGGCGCTCACCACGACGGGTTTTGCCATCGATCGCGAATATACGGCACGGCTGCTGGGGTTCGAAGGGACGGCGGAGAATTCCTACGGCGCGATCGCGTCAATCGACTACATCACGGAAGCGGCGGGGGTGGTGGCGGTCGCGATGGTGAACGCGGGCAAGCTGATTCAGGATCTGCTGCTGTGGTCAACGCGCGAGTTCGGATTCCTGCGCATGTCGGATGGGTTCGTGCAATCGTCGAGCATCATGCCGCAGAAGCGCAATCCAGTGGCGCTGGAACACACGCGGATTCTGGCGAGCCGGGCTCTCGGCGAGGCGCAGGCCGTGCTACTGTGCGCGCACAACACTCCCTTCGGCGACATCAACGATAGTGAAGACGACTTGCAGCCGCTGGTGATGGGGATGTTCGAGAGCGCGGGACGCGCGGTGCGGCTGCTGAGCGGGGCGATGAAAACGGCGGAGATCGATCGGGAGCGCTTGCAAGAGCGCGCGGCCAAGGAATTCCTCACGGTGACGGAGCTGGCCGATACGTTGGTACGCAAAGAAGGGATGAGCTTCCGCGAGGCGCACGGGCTGGTGGCGGAGGCGGTGCGCGCGTCGGCGGACGATGCGGCGGAGTCGATCGCGGCGGCGCTGAGAAAAGTGAAGCCGGGGTTGAAGATGAAGCGCGAAGAGGTGGTGAAGGCTCTCGATCCGGGGAATTTTGTGCTGGTGCGCAAAGCCTTGGGAGGCCCGGCGCCGGAGCGGACCGCTGAGGCGTTGAAGAGGGCTCGCGGGTTGCAAAGAGAGTTGGAAGAATGGGTAGCGGAGAAGCAAGTGATGTTGGATGAGGCGAGGAGGGGGTTACGGGAATGAGCAATGGGGTGCAGTTGATCACGGAGGAACTGGTGGCGGCGGTAATCGAGCAGGCCCGGCGGTCGCCGCGGCGCCGGACGAATTACAACTTCCACGCGGACAACGGAGACAATCCGCATCGTTTTCTCAACGTGTTTCTGGAGGGATCGTATGTGCAGCCGCACCGGCACCGGACAGTTCCCAAAGCGGAGTCGTTTATCGTGCTGCGCGGACATATGGTTGCGATGGTATTTGACGACAGCGGCGAGGTGATTTCCGGCCACATTCTGGGGCCGGGTCCGTTCGACGGGCTCGCACCCGCGCGAGTCACGTCCAAAGTTGTTGCGCACGGCATCGACCTGGCTCCCGGAGTCTGGCACACCGTTGCCGCGCTGACACCGGTGGCCGTGTGTTATGAGGTAAAGCCCGGCCCGTGGGATCCGGCGACTGATAAAGAGTTTGCGGAGTGGGCTCCGGCGGAGGGGTCGCCCGGCGCGGCGGAGTATTTGCAAAGCTTGCTGCGGCCTTAGACGCGCTCGTTTAAGAGATCCAGTGGTGGCCGCTCAGAGCCACGCCAATCGCCAATAGTGAAGTAGGTCCTTTACTTCCAATCAAATAAGATGGTACCCTCAGTTCTTGCATGCGAACGGTCGACCTGATCCATCGTAAGAGGGACGGTGAAGAACTGTCCGTTGAAGAAATCGCCTTCCTTGTAGACGGCTATACGAACGGCGGCATCCCTGATTATCAGATGTCGGCGTTTCTGATGGCAGTCTTTTATTCCGGGATGACGGACCGGGAGGTGAGCGCTTTAACTGACCGGATGGTCGCATCCGGCGAAAGCGTCGATTTTTCCTCTGTACCCGGCCTCAAGGTAGACAAGCATTCTACCGGAGGGGTGGGGGACAAAACCAGCCTGATTGCGGCTCCGTTGGCGGCCGCGGCGGGCGTGACGGTGCCGATGATTTCGGGCCGCGCGCTGGGGCACACCGGCGGGACTCTGGACAAGCTGGAGTCGATTCCGGGATTCCGCACCAATCTGACCATTGATGAGTTGAAGGCGCAGTTGGTGAAGCACCGGCTGGCGTTCATCGGGCAGACACAGCAAGTGGCGCCGGCGGACGGGAAGCTGTACGCGCTGCGCGATTCCACGGCGACGGTGGAATCGATTCCGCTGATCGCTTCCTCCATCATGTCCAAGAAGCTGGCCATGGGACTGGACGCGCTGGTGCTGGATGTGAAGGTGGGCAGCGGAGCGTTCATGAAGAAGCAGGTGGACGCGCGGCGGCTGGCGCAGATGATGGTGGGAATCGGGCGCAGGCTCGACAAGCACGTGCAGGCGCTGATCACGGACATGAATCAGCCGCTGGGCTACGCCATCGGCAACGCGCTGGAAGTCATGGAAGTTTCGCAGACGCTGCAAAGCGCGGGTCCCGCGGATCTGACGCGGCTGTCGCTGGAGCTGGCGGCGCGCATGATCTACCTGGGCAAGGTTGCCGCCAGCATTGAAGAGGCGCGCGAGGTCGCGCAGAGCAAGCTGCTGGACGGGTCGGGCTATCGCAAACTCAAGGAGGTAATCACTGCGCAGGGCGGAAATCCGCAGGTGCTGGACCGCTTCGAGCTGTTGCCGAATGCGACGGGAGCACGCGAGATCAGCTCGCCACGCGCGGGATATGTCAGCGCCATCGACGCCGAGTACATCGGTCTGGCGTCGGCGATGATTGGGGCGGGTCGGGACGCGAAGGAGGACGCTATCGATCCGGCAGTAGGCGTGATTCTCGAGGTGAAGATCGGCCAAAAGGTAGACAAGGATGCAGTCCTGTGCCGCGTCTACTACACCAGCGAGGAACACGTAGAAGAGGCCGCGCAACTGGTCGAAGACGCGTTCCGTATATCCTCCACCGCGCCCGAGGAGCGGGCATTGATTTTAGAGGTGGTCGGATAAACGGAGGCGGCTGACTTCGGGGTTTCCCCGAAGCAGACGGGCAATGGAGCGGTTCACCGGCGTTCTAGGTATCGTCGCTGTACTGGCGGTGGCGTACGCCTTTTCTACCGAGCGCGGCGCCATCCAGCCACGCGTGCTGTTCTGGGGCCTGGGCCTGCAGTTCAGCTTCGCCTTCCTGGTGCTGAAGACTCCGGCGGAACTCGCGTTCCGCTGGATCAGCAGCGGAGTCAATCACTTATTGGATTACGCCGCGGAAGGCAGCAAATTCGTGTTCAGCGACAAGCTGGGCGCGCCCAGCGACATGTTCGGCACCATCTTCGCGTTCCAGGTGCTGCCCATCATCATTTTCATCGCGGCGTTCTTCGGCGTTCTGTATTACCTGGGAATCATGCAGGTTCTGGTGCGGGCCATGGCGGTGGTGATGCAGCGCGTGATGGGCACCAGCGGAGCGGAATCGATGAATGTCGCCGCCAGCGTGTTCATGGGGCAGACCGAAGCGCCGCTGACCATCCGGCCGTTTCTCGCCGGGATGACGGAGAGCGAACTGTTTACGGTGATGTCGAGCGGGATGGCGCACGTCTCCGGAGCGGTGATGGCAGCCTACGTGCTGATCGCGCATGTGGAGATCCGGCATCTGCTGACCGCGGTGATCATGACGGCTCCGGCGACGCTGATGCTCGCCAAAATGCTGATTCCGGAAACAGGCTCGCCGGCGACGGCGGGCGAGGTCAAGATCGAAGTGGAGCGGCCGGGCGTGAACATCATCGACGCGGCTTCGCGCGGAGCCTCCGACGGGCTGCAACTGGCGCTGAACGTGGGCGCGATGCTGATCGCCTTCATCGGGTTGATCGCGCATGCTGAATGGGATTCTCCTGGCCCTGCACTATACGCGCTACCTGGGCTGGCTTCCCGGATCGTTGCAGGAGATTCTGGGCCGCGTCTTCTCACCGGTTGCCTGGTTACTCGGAGTGAAGTGGAAGGACTGCGCGGCGGTGGGCAATCTACTGGGAACGCGGCTGATCCTGAATGAATTCGTCGCTTACGTGGACTTGGGAAAGATCGGTTCGACGCTCGATCCACGGTCGTTCGTCATCGCCACCTACGCTTTGTGCGGGTTCGCAAATTTGAGCTCGGTGGCGATTCAGGTGGGAGGGATCGGGGCTCTGGCGCCGACGCGGAAATCCGACCTGGCGCGGCTGGGACTGAAAGCGGTGGCGTGCGGAACGATGGCGAATTTCATGTCGGCGTGCATCGCGGGGATGATGCTATGAGCGGAACGCGGTGGCCCCAAGTCGGGGTGGTGCTGGGAAGCGGGCTCAGCGCCTTCGCCGATACATTGACCTGCCGCGCGGAGACTCCGTACGCCGAGATTGCGGGCTGGCCGCGTTCCACCGCGATCGGGCATCCGGGCAAGCTGGTGGAGGGATGCGTGGGCGGCGTGAGCACCATCGTGCTCGCCGGGCGCGCGCATTTGTACGAAGGCTACACACCCAAGCAAGTCACTCACGGCATTCATGAGCTGGCGCGGCGCGGCGTGCGCAGCGTGATCGTGACCAACGCGGCGGGAGGGATCAATCTCAACTACCGGCCAGGGCAACTGGTGCTGATCTCGGACCACATCAACCTTATGGGCGTGAATCCGCTGAGCGGACCGAATGACGAATCGCTGGGTCCGCGCTTCCCCGATATGAGCGACGCCTATTCGCAACAATACCGGGAGGTCGCGCGGGAGGCCGCTTCGGGGTTGGGGATTACGCTCGATGAAGGAGTCTACGCGGCGGTTCCCGGCCCCAGCTACGAGACTCCGGCGGAGATCCGCTACCTGCGCACTATCGGCGCGGACCTGGTGGGAATGTCGACGGTGCCGGAGACCATCGCCGCGAACTACCTGGGAATGAAGGTGCTGGGGATTTCCTGCGTGACTAACATGGCCGCGGGAGTGCGGGGCGAGAAGCTGATCCACGACGACGTGCTCGAATACGGGGCTCGCGTGAGCGAGACTCTGGCGGCGCTGCTCGGCGCGGTGATTCCCCGGCTGGCTCAGGCGTTCTAAATTCAGCAAACTGGGTCCACACGCCGCGACCGCATCCGACCGCGACATGCCGCGATTTTCATGCCGCATCCTCAAACGAAATTGTTAACCGCTTCCCCACTGCCAGGAGAGCTTGTTCGAGCTGCTCGAAGCGGGAAGCATGGTTGAGATCGAGCAGCCGGTCAATTTGTGGCAGGTGGCAATGAAGACGCCGTGCAAGCTCGGCCTTCCCAACGCCAGCGGCGCGCATCTGGCGGTATAACTCAATCTTGGCTTCGGTCAGGACGGGAAGCGTTATCACGCTCTGCGCGCGCTTGGGGCGGCGTGGTTCGGGGATTGCCTCCCGATCTTCGATCATGCCCATTAAGTAGGTTTCGAGGGCGTCCACCGCGCGCGTGAGCGCCTCCGCTTCATCGTCTCCATACGTGTGGACATTGGGGAAATCAAGGAGCGACACGAGGACTTTCGATCCCTCGCGGGCCAAGGTCACCGGATATCGCATCATATGGAACCTCACTTCAGGCCAAGGGCCTTTTTTATTCCGCTCACAGTGCCAGCCGGTAATTCGTGATTCTTGCCGTGCATGGGGAGAACGGTTTTCTTGCTCCCGAGACGGACGATAAGATGGCCGCCTTTGCCAGAAGCGAAACTGCATCCCTGCTTGTCGAGCCATCGCTTCAGCTCACTGCTTGTCACAACCAGTTATAACACTTCTGTTGTGTTGAGATCAACAGAAGTGTTGTGTGCGGGGGGGCTACGCATCGGTTCCCGGCCCCAGTCTGCGAGACACGCGAGCGAGACTCCGGCGGCGCTGCTCGGCGCGGTGATTCCCCGGCTGGTATCGTAGGGGCATGGGAGCCAAATCGGCCCTCTCGGTAGAACAGTACCTGCACACATCGTTCGACGGACTCGACAAGGAATATCGGGACGGTGAACTGGTGGAGCGTTCCTCGCCTACATACTCACACGGGGAAGCCCAAGGCCTGTTGCTCGCGTTTTTCGTTGCCTTGCGAAAGTCGCATGCTCTGTTCGCTTGTTCAGAGACCCGGATGAAGCTGCGGACGGGACTGTATTTGATCCCGGACGTGGCGGTTTTTCATGGCGCGAAACCGGCCGAGGTTCCCGAAAACCCTCCGCTGGTGGCGATCGAGATTCTCTCGCCCGAAGACCGGCTCAGCACTGTGGCGGAGAAGCTCGACGAGTACCGCACTTGGGGAGTGGCGCACACCTGGGTGGTCGATCCGGTCGCGAAGCGGTTCTACGACTACGACGGGAGAATGAACGAAGGGGTAACGCTGCGGATTCCCGAGCTCGGCATCGAACTCGAGCCAGGCTCGATCTTCGAATAACCGATCGCCGCCAGCGACGTTCGGTCGCTCGGGCATGACCCATATTTAGTGCTCCACGCGACATCATCAGTTGACACGAGATGAGCAAACTTGGTACACTAATACCCAGGTTCCTTTTGAGTCCGAGACCGCCCGGCAGACGGTCCCCAATAGTTCGGGAAGGTGACGCGAGGACAGCTAAACATATGGACTGCAACTCACAGCGACAGCTAGGAGTGGAAGAACAAGTGGACTAGGTTGACAAGCACGTCAACTTCACTGTGCGCCTTATGCAACTTGTTCTTATAGATGGATTTATCGAAGTGGAGGTCAGAAATCCTGAAACCGGGGAGACACGCCCCGTGGAGTTGGCCCCGCAGCGACGCGCGAAGCCTGTGGCCCCAAAGCCACACTCTTAGCTCGTGGGCTCCTTCTAAAGAGGTGCCGCGCTGTGCATTCTGCTCTAACTCCGGTGCAGGACATAGAGGGAGTCTATACCATAGAGTGGCATCTGTCAATAGTCTTCTTTGACATCTAATGTGATGTTGTGATATACTTGTTTACATGAAAGCTTGCATCACTCCTTTAGAGGAGGTACATACGCATGTCACAACGTGTTGTCTTCACATTCGACGATAGTAGCCTGGAGAGCCTCAAGCAACTTCAGCAGAGAGGCGACTATGGATCTATGGGAACAGCGGTCCGAGACGCAGTTCAGCTTAGTGAGGTTTTACAAGAACAGGTGGCGGACGGCTTTACCGAGGTGGTTCTTCGGAACCCAAAAACGAATCAGGAGAAGCATCTGATCATCCCGGCTTTGAAACGCGTTACGAGATCGAAGTCGGCGAAGTTAGCGTCCCCAACCCTGGGTTAGACGTTGAACTCAGCGTTCCGCTCCAGCACGTTGTGGCTCCTGGCTCCGACAGAAAGGATTGTGTTTCGTGTCAGAGGACGCAAATGGTAATGCCATCGAGGGCGGCAGGGTGGCGAAAGATGATGACGGCTCTATTCAGGTTGGCGATCCGAGGCCGGTCGAGAAGCATCGGCGCCTAGTAACGATCACTCTGATCGCCTTGCTTGCCGTCATTATCATCGGGCACTATATAGTCCTCGTCGTGCTGGAGTGGAATGGCAAAAAGGTGGATTCGGTTAACAGCGCCTTCAATGCCGCACTACCGGTTGTTTCCGGGCTTGTCGGTTCCGCAGTGACGTATTACTTTACTCGGGGGCGATGAAGGTTTGGCCGCGAGGGTAGGCTAAAGGAAAAGCCGGCCCCTTTCGGGAACCGGCTCCTTGTAAACCTGCGGGCGGATCTTAGTAGCGGTAGTGATCCGGCTTGTAGGGACCCTCGACCGCCACGCCGAGATAGTCGGCCTGGCTCTTGCTCAGCGTGGTCAGCTTCACGCCAATCTTTTCCAGGTGCAGGCGGGCGACTTCTTCGTCCAGCTTCTTGGGCAGCGTGTAGACCCCGACTTTATAGACGTCCTTGTTCTTCCACAGGTCGAGCTGCGCCAGAGTCTGGTTGGAGAAGCTGTTGCTCATGACGAAGCTGGGGTGACCGGTGGCGCAGCCCAGGTTCACCAGGCGGCCCTCAGCCAGCATGAAGATGCTGTGGCCGTCGGCGAAGGTGTACATGTCCACCTGCGGCTTGATGTTGGTGCGCTGGACGCCCTTGGCTGTATTGAGCTTGTCCACCTGAATCTCATTATCGAAGTGGCCGATGTTGCACACGATGGCCTGATCCTTCATGTGCTGCATGTGCTCCAGAGTGATGATGTCGAGATTGCCGGTGCAAGTGACGTAAATGTCGCCGCGGCCAAGCGTATCTTCGACAGTGGTCACCTCGAAGCCTTCCATGGCGGCCTGCAACGCGTTGATGGGATCAATCTCGGTGACGACCACGCGTGCGCCCATGCCGCGGAGGGAATGCGCCGAGCCCTTGCCCACATCGCCGTAGCCGCAGATCACGGCGACCTTGCCCGCGACCATCACGTCGGTGGCGCGCTTGATTCCGTCGGCCAGGGATTCGCGGCAGCCATATAAATTGTCGAATTTCGACTTGGTCACCGAATCATTTACGTTGATAGCCGGGATCAATAGCTTCCCCTGCTCCTGCATTTTGTACAAACGATGCACGCCTGTGGTGGTTTCTTCGGAGACGCCGCGCCAAGCCTTCACCAGCTCGGTCCAGCGGTGCGGATGTTCGGCATGGACCTGCTTGAGCAGATCCTTGATCACCTTCTCTTCGTGATTCGAAGACGGCGTGTTGACCCAGTTGTCGCCGTGCTCGAGTTCATATCCTTTGTGGATGAGCAGAGTGACATCGCCGCCGTCGTCGACCACCAGTTCCGGGCCCTTGCCGCCGGGATGGCTGATGGCCTGATAGGTGCACCACCAGTATTCTTCCAGGCTCTCGCCCTTCCACGCGTAAACCGGCACGCCGGCAGCGGCAATCGCGGCGGCGGCGTGATCCTGGGTAGAGAAGATATTGCAGCTCGCCCAGCGAACATCGGCACCCAGGTCGACCAGTGTCTCGATGAGCACTGCGGTCTGGATGGTCATGTGGAGCGACCCGGTGACGCGTACGCCCTTAAGCGGCTTGCCAGTGGCGTACTTCTTGCGGATCGCCATCAGGCCGGGCATTTCAAACTCGGCGATGGAGATCTCCTTGCGGCCCCACTCGGCCAGGGACATGTCTGCTACTTTGTACTCGGTTTTGGTGTTGGGTAAGGTTGCGGTGCTCATGCGGCCTCCTGATAGTGACGAACTCCTATGTTAATACAGTCGCCGTGTGCTAGACTACTCGTTTTGGGTTTCTCATTGTAACCCGAATTAAATTCCCCGCCGCAGGAAAAGCGGCCGGATCATGAGTGTGGGAGGATTACGCGAAGTGGCAGATCATATGCGACACATTTTCACGTCCGAGTCGGTGACCGAAGGCCACCCGGACAAGATGGCGGATCAGATTTCCGACGCGGTTCTGGACGCCGTGCTGGCCGGCGATCCCACGGGGCGCGTGGCGTGCGAGACGCTGGTGACCACCGGCATCTGCATCGTGGCGGGTGAAATCACCACCAAGACGGTGCTGGACGTACCCAAACTGGCGCGCGAAGTCATCGCCGACATCGGCTTTACCGACGCCAAGATGGGCTTCGACGCCAAGACCTGCGGCGTGCTCAACGTGGTCCAGACCCAATCGCCGGACATCGCGATGGGTGTCGACACCGGCGGCGCGGGCGACCAGGGCCTGATGTTCGGGTACGCCTGCGACGAAACCGAAGAGTTGATGCCGCTGCCGATCATGATGGCGCACAAGCTGTGCCGGCAGTTGAGCGAGATCCGCCGCTTCGGCAAGCTCAGCTATCTGCGGCCCGACGGCAAGAGCCAGGTCAGTGTGGAATACGTGCATGGCAAGCCCAAGCGCATCGACGCGGTGGTGGTTTCGACGCAGCACGACGACGACGTTTCGACCGAACAGCTCCGCGCCGACGTCAAGAAGCACATCATCGATCCGGTGATCCCCACGGCCATGGTTGATTCCGGAACCAAGTATCACATCAATCCCACCGGCCGTTTCGTCATCGGCGGACCGCACGGAGACACGGGCTTGACCGGACGCAAGATCATCGTCGACACCTACGGCGGCATGGGCCGGCACGGCGGCGGCGCGTTCTCCGGAAAGGATCCGACGAAGGTGGACCGCTCGGCCTGCTACATGGCGCGCTACGTCGCCAAGAACCTGGTGGCCTCCGGCCTGGCCAAGCGCTGCGAAGTGCAACTCGCCTACGCGATCGGCGTGGCGGAGCCGGTTTCGGTGATGGTCAACACCTTCGGCACCGGCAAGCTCTCTGAGGAGCACCTGGTGGAGTTGATCCGGGCGAACTTCCAGTTGACGCCCAAGGGCATGATCGAATCGCTGAGACTGCGGCGGCCGATTTACCGCAAGACCGCTTCCTTCGGCCACTTCGGCCGCACCGAAGACACCTTCTCCTGGGAAGCCACCGACAAGGCAGCGGCCCTGGCCGATGCCGCGAAGCCGGCCGCGGCGGCGCGGACCTAAGTTGTCTCAGACAGGTTTGTCTCAAGATAGATTGGTTCACTTATCGTGGCGTTAATCGAAGGCTGCAAGCATTCTCTCGAGATCGCGATTCCCGCCGCGGACGTCGAGTCAGAAACCGAGCGGGTCGTCGCCGGAATTCAAGCTAAAGTCAAGTTGCCCGGATTCCGCCCGGGCAAGGCTCCGCTGAACCTGGTGAAGACCCGTTTCGCCGGCGACATCCGCCAGGAAGTGATCGAAAAGCTGGTTCCCCGGTTCTTCAACCAGGCCGTGGAGAAGGAAAATCTCCATCCGGTGAGCCGGCCGGATATCACCGATCTGCATCTGCACGCCGGGGAGCCGTTGCGCTTCAAGGCTGAGTTTGAGGTCGCTCCGGACTTTGAGCTCGGCGACTACCTGGGCCTGACGGTGACCTATACCGAGCCCGAAGTCAGCGACGCGGATGTCGAGCAACGGGTGGATCAGATTCGCGAACAGAAGGCGGAATACGTCAACGAAGAGCCGCGTCCGCTGGCCGACGGCGATTACGCGGTGATTTCGCTGGAGAGCCTGGAGGGCGTGGCCGAGAAGGTTTCTCAAGACGAGCTGGTGATCAAGATTGGCGACGAAGCCACCATGCCGGTCTTCACCGAGAATCTGCGCGGGGTTTCCCCCGAAGAGGAACGGGTCTTCGAGGTCACCTATCCGGAGGACTACGAGCGCAAGACGCTGGCCGGGCGCACGGTGAAGTTTCGCGCCGCGGTAAAGGCCGTGCGGCGCAAGGAACTGCCGGAGCTGAACGACGAGTTCGCCAAGGACCTGGGCGATTTCCAGACGCTGGAAGAGCTGCGGCAGACCATCCGCAACAACATCTTCCGCGAGCGAGAGCACCACGCGCAAGACGAGGCCAAGCACCAGCTGCTGGACAAACTGGTGGAAACGCACGAATTTCCGGTTCCGGAAGTCTACATCGACCGGCAGGTTCAGATCAACGTGGAAAATCAACTGCGCGCGCTGGCGGCGCAGGGGATGGACACCAAGGATCTCAAGCTGGACTGGCAGAAGGTGCGCGAGTCGCAGAAGGATCGGGCCAAGCGCGACGTGAAGGCGTCGCTCATCCTGGACAAGATCGGCGAGCGGGAAGCCATCGCGCCGACGCAGGAAGAGGTCGACCGCGAGGTGCAGCGCATCGCGCGGCAGCAGCGGGAGGCGGTTGCCGTGACGCGAGCCAAGCTCCAGAAAGACGGCGCGATCGCCAAGATCGCGGCCAACATCCGCACCGAGAAAACGCTCAACCTGCTGTTTGAGAAGGCTCGCAAGGAAGCGGGGCCGGCTCCGGAAGCGGCAGAAGACGCGCCTGAGCTGGCGGAAGCCGCGGAAACCACCAAGACCGAAGACTAAGCCCGCGCGCGGTCCGCGTGGCGCTCCATCAGCATCAATCCGAGTCCCATCAGGACCGCTAGCAGGGGATCGGTCGATTCCGGCGTCCGGCCGGGCAGGTATACCTGTGTGGCTTCGACGCCGGCCAGCGCAATGGCAACCAGCAGCATGCTCGGCAGCCAGCGGCATCCGCTGTTCCGCAGCAGCCACACCGCGGCCCCATAAAGAAAGCTCTTTTGAAGGAGGATCTGGAACGCCCTGATCCAAGGCGTTTCGAGCAGCGCAAGAAACGGCGTCCATGTAAAGGGCTGCGGGGAGCCGGCCAGATGGAACGGCGTCAGCCCCGCGGCCACCAGTGCGGCCACCACCAGCAACGCTGCGGCCAGATTCCGGCGCGGCAGCCGGCGCGATAGGATCCAGCATCCGATGCCCACCAGCGCTCCGGCAAGCTCCGAACCGGTCATGGTCCGGCCTGCGATCAACAGCTTGAGCGGCACGCAGCCCAGCGCCAGCGGCGCGATCCAAAGGATGGCTTCGCCGCCGATCAGGCTTTCGAGCAGCGCGGAGGCGGCCAGCCAAGCGGCGAGAGCTTCGAAGAAATCGCGCGCAATCCAGAGCCCGTCCCCAAACAGGATCGCCAATTTCGCTCTTAGAAGGGTCCGGCTCAGGGCGGGAAAAAACGGAAACAACTGGTAGCCTGCGAACAGATATAGCAGCGCGACGACGCCGGACACCCGCAGCAGGCCGGCCGCTTCGACGCTGCTCACAGCTCCAGTAATCGGGCGCGGAAAAGTGGCCGCGACGGCGATTCCTGCAGCCGTTCCCGCGAGATTGGTGCACACGTCGAAGAGGCTGCAGACGCGGCCAGGCTCAAAAAGCTGGGTCATCTCGACGGACGAGGATAGCAGCACCCCGGCTAGAGCCGTGGCCAGAGCGCGCAGCACCGGCGTGCGCGCCTGGAACATCGAGAGGTAGAAAAACACGCCGAACGGGATGTACAGCGTGAAGTTGACTACCGCGTCGCGGAAGAAGTAACGGTCGTAGACCTCCGGCCAACTGTGCAGCAGGAGCCAAAGCGGATTGGCCGGCAGGGCCTGCCAGTGGAAGTTCCACGGGTAGAACGACCCGTACAGGATCAGCGCGGTGATCAGCAGGAGAATCCGCTTCAGGAAGCCATCCTCTTCACGAGCCTAGCCTAGCAGGATGCTGAAATGCGTCTGCATTCGTCCGCTCCCTGCGGTCGCGGCTCCACCAGGTGCTGCAGGCAATGAGCGCCCACTCTGATCTGTGACTAGACTGCGACGAATGACCGAACCTCCGCTGGGCCGAGCGGGCGCCCGGTCGCGGCTCTGAGGGAAAAGCGCCGAGCGGCGTCACAGGTTGTCCCATCCGGTCCCACCGGAGGCAAGGCTGAGCCGTGACCGGGGTGCCCTCTGGGCCGAGCGGATTTCTGCCACAGACTGCTACCCTCGCCAGATTTGGGAAAGCGCCCGCTCGAAGTTTTTGCCCAGGATCAGCTCGATATCCTGCTGGCTGTATTTGCGCCGGATCAGTCCCTCGGTCAACTCGAAGATTTTGTTCGAGTATTGAAGGCCGTCCAGGTCGCTCTTTTTCGCGGCGCCGGAGGGGTCGCGCCCATCCAGGTCGACATCGGTTCCGATGCCGACGTGTTCGATGCCGGCGACTTTCACCACGTGGTCGATGTGATCGAGAACGTTCTCGATGGTGACTGAAGCGGAGCTGCCGACAAAGCCCCGAACCATGGTCACGCCGAAGACCCCGCCCTTGTCGGCGAGCTTGCGGATGGCCTCGTCAGTGCGGCAGCGCGCGCTCCCCGGAACGAGAGCCCGGCAATTGGAATGCGTCACCAGCACCGGCGTCGAGGACGCGTCGATGGCGTCGAGCGCGGTGCGGTCCGAACAGTGCGAGATGTCGATGGCCATGCCCAGGCGGTTCATGCGCTCCACCACCTGCAAGCCATAGGGGGTCAGCCCGAGATTCTTGGGATCGTTCGATCCGCCGCCGATCTGGTTGTCGTGATAGGTGAGCTGGGAGACGCGCTGGCCCATGGCGTAGAAGTGATCGACATCGTCTACGGTGCGGAAGTGGACCGAATTCTGCTGGCCGATGACGATGCCGATCTGGCCCTTGGCCTTGGCGCGGGCGATATCGGAGACCGAGTCAATACGCAGGAAATCATCCGGGTGCCTGGCGATAAACAGGTTCCAGCCGGTGATGTCGGCCAGCGACTGCTTATAGATGTCGCCGGAGACAAAGCCAACGGCGGGATGGAAGATGGTGACGCCGGAATCCTTCAGGCGCTGGAAGTCGCTGGGCCGGAAGCGGTCCGGGCTGGTCTCCCACACGCCCAGCTTGCGGTAGTCGAGCGTCAGCAGCCCCAGCATGTCAATGACGGTGGAGCGGTGGATCAGATCGGTGGCGAGGGTTGAGTACTTGCTTCGATTGGTGGCGATGGGCGTGCCGAAGGCGCACACTCCCGCAGCGAGACTCGAGGTGAGAAAAGACCGCCTGGAAACCACTGGATTGCGTCGGAAGCTCCAGTGTAGCAGATGCCGGTATATACTACCGTGCAGGAGATCGACATGCGCAGATTCCAACCTGTAATTCTGGCCGGCGGGGCGCTGGCGCTGGCGGGCTACCTGATGCTCGATTTGCGGGCGCAAAGCGGCTCAGTCAAGCAAGCTCAGCAGAGCGGATCACTGAAGGCTGACGAGATCGGCGGCACCGTCACCAGTTCCAAAGGGCCGGAAGCCGGCGTGTGGGTGATCGCCGAGACCACGGACCTGCCGACGCGCTATATCAAAGAGGTGGTCACCGACGACCGTGGGCGGTATCTGATTCCCGACCTGCCCAAGGCCAAGTATTCGGTGTGGGCGCGTGGCTACGGGCTGCTGGATTCACCGCGCCTGCAGACTGAGGCGGGCAAGGTGGTCAATCTCAAGCCAACCGCGGCACCGGACGCGAAGACCGCGGCGCAATATTATCCGGCGAACTATTGGTATTCGCTGATGAAGATTCCGGACAAGAGTGAGTTTCCGGGCACCGGGCCCTCCGGCAACGGCATCTCGCCCGAAGTGAAGACCCAGGGCCAGTGGATTCACCTGGTGAAGACCGATAGCTGCGAATCCTGCCATCAGTTGGGCAACACCTATACGCGCACCATTCCGCCGGTGTTCGCCAACCTGGATTCTCCGGCGCAGGCCTGGATGCGGCGGATTCAATCCGGGCAGGCGGGGACGGCGATGATGGGCGGGATCAACCAACTGGGCTCGCAGCGGGCTTCGAAGGAATTCGGGGACTGGACCACGCGAATCGCCAAAGGCGAGCTTCCCACGCAGGCTCCGCCGCGGCCGCAGGGCGTCGAGCGCAACGTGGTGATCACGCAGTGGGACTGGGCCGATCCGAAGGCATACCTGCACGACGAAATCTCCACCGACAAGCGCAAGCCTACGGTGAACGCTAACGGGCTGATCTATGGCTCGCCGGAAGAGAGCCGCGATTATCTGCCGGTGCTGGACCCGGTGCATAACACGACCTCCGAGGTGAAGACGCCGTATCGCGATGCGGACACGCCGGGGCAGCCCAAGCCGCTGCAATCCTCGAATTTCTGGGGCGAGGAATCCATCTGGGACAGCCATACGACGGTGCACAATCCGATGTTCGATGGGCAGGGACGGCTGTGGTACACCTCGCGCATTCGGTCGGCGTCCGATTCGGCGTTCTGCAAGACCGGATCGGCGCTCGTGTCGGCCAAGCTGACGCCGCTGAACAACTCCGGCCGGCAGTTGGCGGTGTACGATCCCAAGACCGGCAAGACGGAGATGATCGACACGTGTTTTGCGACGCATCACCTGCTGTTCGCCGAGGACGCCAACAACACGCTGTGGACCAGCAGCGGCGGAGGCGGCGGCGTGGTGGGCTGGCTCAACACCAAGATGTGGGATGAGACGCACGATGCGGCGAGGTCGCAGGGATGGACTGCGCTGGTGCTCGACACCAACGGCAACGGCAAGCGCGATCCTTACGTGGAATCGGAGCAGATGGTGCTGACCGCGCCTAGCGGCGAGAGCCTGGGCACGTCGACGGCGGTGAACGTGAAGGTGGACCCGAACAAGGATACTCGGTTAAATGCCGCGTTCTACGGCTTGGCGATCGGTAGCGACGGAATGATCTGGGGCAGCGTGCTGGGGTTCCCGGGAGGGGTCGTGCGGCTGAATCCGGGCTCGAATCCGCCGGCGACGGCGCTGGCTGAATATTATGAAGTTCCGTGGAACAACCCGAAGGCTCCGGTGTCGGGATTTTCGCCGCGCGGGTTGGACATCGACCGCAACAACGTGGTCTGGGTCGCGCTGGCGAGCGGGCATTTGGCCAGCTTCGACCGCAGGAAGTGCAAGGGTCCGCTGAATGGTCCGTCGGCGACGGGGCAGCATTGCCCGGAGGGTTGGACCTTGTACCAGACGCCGGGTCCGCAGTTCAAGGGCGTGACCGACGGCGGCAGCGCGGATTCGCACTACTACGATTGGGTGGACCAGTTCGACACGCTGGGGCTGGGGCGCAATACGCCGATTGTGACGGGCAACGATTCCGATTCCCTGATCGCGCTGGTGAACGGGAAATTCGTGATCCTGCGTGTGCCGTACCCTCTGGGATTTTTCGCCAAGGGGATGGACGGGCGCATCGACGATGCCAACGGGGGCTGGAAAGGCAAAGGGGTGTGGACCACGTGGGGGACTCGCACGCCGTTCCACAGCGAGACCGGGAAAGGCACGCAGCCCAAGGTGGTGCACTTCCAGATTCGGCCGAATCCGCTGGCGGATTGAGGAGGGGCGGTGCTAGGGCAAGCCGGGAACTGTTCCCGGAGACCGTGGGGCGGAAGCTCGTCTCATTTGGTTGAGTTGCGAGCGCGATCCTTGATAACCTTCCATATCCTGTGAGACGCTTCAATCTGTAGGGATCACCCGTGACAGCCTGCTTACCGCTGTTCTCCTGAGGCGGGATGGCTGAGATGATCGAGCATGATTAATCGTGTCCTGTTGGTGGAAGACGAAGAGGCGCTGCGGTTATTCGTCGGCGACAGCCTGCGCAGCGAAGGCTACCACGTTGAATACGCCAGCGACGGCCCGGAGGGGCTGCGCAAAGCGACAGACGCTCCCGTCGACCTGATTATTCTCGACATCATGCTTCCGGGCAAGGACGGCTTCGAGGTTTGCCAGGCGATTCGCGCGGCGGGGCGGGCCGCGCCGATCCTGATGCTGACAGCTCGCGGGCAGATTGAGGATCGGGTCAAGGGACTGAAGATCGGCGCCGACGACTATGTGACCAAGCCGTTCAACATGGGGGAATTGATGGCTCGGGTGGGCGCGCTGCTACGGCGGGCCAACGGCTCCGCGGCCGGGAAAAGCCCAGGCGTTTACGAGTTTGGGGCTATCCAGGTGGATTTGCGCGGCACGCAGGTGACACGGAACGGCGAGGTGGTGAATCTTTCTGCGCGCGAATTCCAGTTATTGCGATACCTGATCGAGCATCGCGGGGAAACTCTATCGCGAGACGTGTTGTTGCGGGACGTGTGGGGGTACGGAGCGAAGATTTACACGCGTACCGTGGACATGCGAATCGCGAATCTGCGCCAGCAACTGGAGGACGATCCGAAGCAGCCCAAGTACATCTTGACCGTGCAAGGTCTGGGATACAAATTCCGGCCGGAGGAGCCGGAAGCCTGAGGCAGGCAATGCGAACGCCGTTCCGGGAGAACCGAATCTCGACGTTGATCGTGATTCCCAGCGCGATCATCGTGGCGGCGCTGGCAATCTTGCAATACCGCTGGAGCACGCGCATCAGCGAAGCTACGGCGATCCGGCTGGCCGACAGCCTGCAAATGTCCATGATCAATTGGCAGAAGGATTTCTTCCGCTATTTTTCGGAAATCGGGCTGGCGTTGCGCATCGATCCGCTGGAGGATGCTCCCGGCGATCTGAATCAATATGCCAGGCGGTTCGCGGAATGGCAGGCGGTGGCGAAGTATCCGGCGCTGGTGTCGGGCGTGTACCTGCTGAAATCGGACTCGGCGGCACTGCGGTTGAATGCGGAGACCCGGCGGTTTGAGCCGTCTCAATGGCCTTCGGCTTTCGGGCGGTTGCGCGCCGAACTGACACAAGCCTCGGCCGAGTTCGTGCGCGGCAGTGCATCGCCGGAGCCGCATGAGCTGTTCGATATGGCGGGCTGGCGCTTTGATGAGGAAGGTCCGGCGCTGCTGCACCCGTTCGTGCTTGGTTCCACGGGATCGAAGTCTTTGAACCTGCAATCGGTAACCTGGATCGCGATCGAGCTCAACCGGCAGGTAATCGAGTCGCGGATTTTATCGGATTTATCGCGCAATTATTTTCAGGGCACGGATGGACTGGATTATTTGGTCGCGGTGGTGGCAGGGACCAGGCCGGCACGGGTGCTGTACGCGTCGGATGCGGGATTCGGCGATCCGATGCCGGGCGACGCGGACGGAATCATCGATCTGTTCGGCCGCGCCGGTTCCCCTGTGCGCGTGTTTCACGTACCTTCCACCGACAAGGGCCCGGATCCCTACGTGCGGATCTCCTGGTTCCCGTTCCTGCGTGAACCCGGCGAGGATCTGGACTGGCGCCTGGTAGTCCGGCACAGGCGGGGCGGGCCGCTGGGAGCATTCGTGGGTGAGATGCGGCGGCGCGATCTGGCGATCGGGTTCGGCGTGCTGCTGGTGCTGGTGATCAACATGGCGATGTTGATTGTGACCAGCCATCGCGCGCAAAGACTGGCGCAGATGCAGATGGATTTCGTCACAGCGGTCTCGCATGAGCTGAGGACGCCGTTGACCGTGATTCTTTCCGGCGCGGACAACATCTGCAACGGAGTAGTGGAGAGTGGCCTGCATGTGAAGCAGTACGGCGCGGTCATCGCGAATCAAGCCCGGCAATTGTTTGCGCTGGTGGAGCAGATTTTATTGTTCGCCGCGACGCGCCAGGGCGGCGGCTTGCATTACAGTTTGCAGCCCCTTCAGGTGCAGGACGTAGTCGACACAGCTTTGGCGAGCACGGCGGGATTGATCGCGGCGGGGCAATGTACGGTGGAGTGCGAAATCGCGGAAGGATTGCCGCTGATCTCCGGCGATGCTCCGGCGGTGTCGCAATGCCTTCAAAATTTGATTGCCAATGCGGTGAAGTACGGAAACGGAGATCGACATGATAAGCGATGGATCGGCATTCGGGCGGGCGTGCACGATGGCGCGGTGAAAGAAGTGCGCATCAGCGTGTCGGACCGGGGCATCGGAATCAGCGGTGCGGACCTGCCGCACATCTTTGAGCCATTCTACAGAAGTCCCTCGGTGAAAGCGGCGCAAATTCATGGCACCGGACTGGGGCTGCCGTTATCGCGAAGCATCGCCGAAGCGCTGAAGGGGCGGCTGGAAGTCGTCAGCACCCTGGGCCGTGGAAGCACGTTTACGCTCTATCTGCCTTGCGTTTAGCGATCCTTCGATAGGTTTTACAACATCGTTACATCGATCGCGGCCGAGCCACGTTAGTGTGGAATTTGAGCGCCCGAAACTCGCTGTTCCCGATCCTGCTTTTGACGCTGCTGTTGGGACTTCCGGTAATTTCGCATGCGGACGTAGGCGGGCGGATTTCAGGAACAGTCGACGACGGAAGTGGCGCGGTGGTTCCCAACGCCGGCGTCACTGCGACCAACACCGACACGGGGGTGAAGCAGGGGGTCGCGACCAACGCCGCGGGAGCCTACTCCTTCGCAAGCCTGCCCGTGGGGCATTACAACGTTGAGATTACCGCTTCGGGATTTCGGCCGTACCGGCGCACCGGCATCGTCGTCGACGTGAGCAGCGATCTGCTGGTGGATGCGGTGCTGCAAGTCGGCGAACGCTCGGAAACCGTAACGGTGAGGGAATCCCCAGTGCAGCCGGAAACCGCGAGTACGCAACTGGGGGACGTCATCAACGCCGCCACCGTTGAGGCGCTGCCGTTAAACGGGCGCAGCTATACCGACCTGCTCGCGCTGCAGCCCGGCGTGTTGCCGGCGACCACCACCACCGCGCTTACGGTGCAGGGTCTGGGACAAAGCGTGTTCTCTCCTTCTGGCGACTTGAACCCGGGCACGCTTTCCATCAACGGCCAAAGGGAGTCCGCCAACGGCTTCATGGTCAACGGCGCGGATGCGGAAGAGACCGGGAGCATGGCCGCCGCCGTGGTTCCCAATCTCGATTCCATCGCCGAGTTCCGCATTCTGTCGTCCAACTTCGACGCCGAGTACGGAAAATACACCGGAGGGCAGATCAATGTGATCACCAAGTCCGGAACGAATCAATTTCACGGGAACATTTTCGAATTCCTGCGAAACACGGATCTGGACGCGCGCAATTACTTTTCTCCCACTCGCGGCGCGTTCCGGCAAAACCAGTTCGGCGGCACTGCAGGCGGGCCCATCGTGCGCAACAAGGTGTTCTTTTTCTCGGATTATCAGGGCACGCGGCAGACGCAGGGGACGGACACGGGGCTGATCCCGGTGCCTTCGCTGCAGGACCGCACCGGCAATTTGTCCGATCAAGCCGGTTCTCTCACCGGGACGGTGACCGGGGCATATTGGGCGAACCTGCTTTCGCAGAAGCTGGGTTATCCGGTGGCGCCGGGTGAGCCGTATTACACGCCCGGATGCACCAACCCCTCGCAGTGCGTTCTTCCGAACGCGACTATCCCGCCGAGAGCCTGGTCCGCTCCGGCCGCGAATTTATTGCAATATATTCCCCCGCCGAACCTTCCGGGGAACGTATTTTCGACGTCGGCGTACAATCAGGTGCTTCACGACGACAAGCTCGGCGAGCGAGTCGACGCCAGCACCCGCCTCGGCGTGGCGTTCGGCTACTATTCTTTCGACAACTATACCGAGAACAACCCGTACCCCACGGCGCAGGGCGGCGCGAACGTGCCGGGGTTCAATGCGCTGAACGCCGGCCGCGCGCAATTGGCCGTCTTCGGCGATACCAAGACCTTCGGATCCAGCGCGGTCAATGAACTTCGACTCAGCTACACGCGCGACGCGAACGACCTGGGCAAACCGCAGGGTGGGCTCGGCGTCAGCACCGCTTCGCAGGGCTTCGTCACCGGCGCGGGAACGTTAGGGATCGTGCCGCTGGCGCCGCAGAGCCAGGGCGTGGAAAACGTCATCTTCAATAACTACACCATCGGGTCCGACCCGGACCGGTTCTATCAGATCAACAATAATTTTGAAGTGAGCGACAACTTTTCCAAAGTGGTCGGAGCGCACACCTTCAAGACCGGCGTGGATTTGAGTACCTACCAGATCAACACCTACCCGTTCGCCGACCTGAACGGGAGCTTCAATTTCTACGGGACGGAGACCGGCCTGGATTTCGCGGACTTCCTGCTGGGCATCGCGAGCCAGTACACGCAAAACGATCTCAGGCCGTTCTACGGGCGCAACAAGTACGCCGGGGTCTTCGCGCAGGATAGCTGGCGCATCGTGCACAGCCTGACCGTGAATTACGGCCTGCGCTGGGACCGCATCGAGCCGTGGTACGAGAAATACAACAACAACATCACCTTCGTGCCCGGCGAACAGTCCGTGGTGTTTCCCACAGCTCCGACCGGGATCGTCTATCCGGGCGACCCGGGGATTTCGCGGACGCTGGCAACGCCCGGAAATCACGACTTCGCTCCGCGCTTTGGCCTGGCCTACTCGCCTGACGGCAGAACCAGCATCCGCGCCGGCTTCGGCCTGTTTTATTCGATGATTCCGGGTGAAACGCTGGGGCTGATCAGCGATAACGCGCCGTACGGATTCACGTATACGAGTCCGGCGCCGCCGCTGTTCACCACGCCGTTCGTCGACGCGGCCACAGGCAATATTGAAGGGCAGCGTTTCCCGGCGCAACTGGCGCCGTTGAATGCGTCGAAAAACAATCCCGACCCCAACATCGACTTCTCTCAATTCGAGCCCATCAGCACCATCCCGGGTTACAAGTCGACCAACACCATTCCCTACACCGAATCGTACAACTTGACGGTACAGCGGCAGGTCAGCACCAATACGCTGTTCAGCGTGGGCTATGTGGGCAATCAGGCGCATCACCTGTTGGTTCTGGAAGCCGCGAACCCGGGCAATCCAACGTTGTGCCTGAGCCTGAGCCAGCCCAGCGAAGTCGCGCCCGGTTCCGCCACCTGCGGCCCGTTCGGCGAGAGCACGGTTTACACCAGCGCTTCCGGACAGACGATCAACGGGACGCGCGGACCGCTGGGCCCGGACTTCGGCAGCGTCAGTTACCAGACCACTATCGGGAACTCGAACTACAATGCGCTGGAAGCCAGCCTGCGGCACGCAAGCGGACGGCTGCAAACGTTCCTCAGCTACACCTACAGCAAGTCCATCGACCAGTCTTCGAATATCGGAGACCAGGTGGACCCCTTGAATCCGAGCCTGAGCCGGGGGCTCTCCGCGTTCGATATGCGGCAGGATTTTGTGGCCAGCTACAGCTACGACCTTCCCTTAGAGCGGCTGTTGCACGGCGGCAAGAGATGGACCGAGGGGTGGTCGATTTCCGGCATCACGCGCTACAGCACCGGGCTTCCGGTCACCTTCCTTAACTATGAAGACACGTCCCTGCTGGGGACGCAGGGCAATGGCATTAACAATCTGGCTGTGGACGAACTGGAATACACCCACGGCCCTCTGGAACTGAATCACAACCCGCGCAATGGCCAGCCGTACTTCAATACGTCGCTGTTCAGCCTGCCGCCTTTGGGCTCGATCGGCAACAGCGGCCGGCGCCTGTTTTCCGGACCGGGTATCGACAATTACGATCTGACGCTGCGGAAAAGCTTTAAGCTGGGCGAAGCGAAATCCCTGGACCTGCGCGTGGAGGCCTTCAATGCGTTTAACCACGCCCAGTTCTACGGCCCCAATTCGGTAGACGGGAACATCAGCAGCGCAACGTTCGGCCACGTGGTGAGCGCCGCCGCCCCCCGCTTGCTGCAGATCGCCCTGAAGATGGCGTTTTGAATCGCTGTGAAACAACAAGGTAAAATACAGGCAGGCCACCTTAGCTCAGTTGGTAGAGCGCCAGTTTTGTAAACTGGATGTCTCCGGTTCAAGCCCGGAAGGTGGCTCCACTTCACACGCGGGCGTATGCTGTTCAAATGCGGATGGGTTGCGCCGTCATCTTCTTTTGGGCTGCTGCCTGTCTTGCTCAGAGGGGGCCACTTCTGCTGCCGGCGGCCGTCGGCACGTACTGCCTGCCGTGTCACAACCCGCGGCTGGCGGAGCACAGCATTCAACTCGATCCAGTGAAGGCGCGGGAGCCGTGGGCCGACCGCGCGACCTTCGAGCGGGTACTCCGGCAGTTGCGCGCGCGAGCCATGCCACCGGCGGGCAATCCCCGGCCGGATGAGAAGACGTACACAGCGCTGGTCGAGGATTTGGCGTCGGCGCTTGACGCTACGCGAACGGTCACACCGGTACGAATCTCCGATGACGAGCTCGCCTGGCGACTCGCACGGTTCCTGTGGAACGCCGCGCCGGACGAAGCACTGCTCCAACTGGCCCGGCAGAATCGCCTGCGCGACCCCGTAGTTCTCGAGGCGCAACTCCAGCGGATGCTCGCCGATGCAAAGATTTCGGCACTGGTAAGCGGGTTCTTCGACCCATGGCTGGAGTTGAATCAGCTCACTACGCTGCCGGCCGATGCAACAGCATTTCCTGAATTGGATGCCGACATGCGCGGCGCGCTCAAGCGCGAAACGGAGATGTTCGTTGAGAGCCAGCTCCACGAGGATCGCCCGGCGATCGAGTTGTGGACCGCGAATTACACCTTTGTGAACGAGCGTCTAGCACGGCTTTATGGAATCGCCGGCGTGTCCGGTCCGCAATTTCGCCGCGTCCAGATCGATGGGACGCGTCGCGCGGGCCTGCTAGGACAAGCCAGCATTCTCACGATCACCTCGGTACTCACGCGGCATGCAGCCGTGGACGGCCCGTCCACTTCGCCGGCCTCCCGCGCGCGCTGGATCCGTACGCATTTTCTGGACATCCCCTTGCGGGATCCGCTGCCCAATCCCACCCCGATGCTCAAGGGCGTGCTCTTGAGTCAACAGCTCCGCGAGATTCCGGACCCTTCTTGCGACGCGTGCCATTCCAACTTCCTTCCACTGGGCTATGCGCTCGAAAATTTCGATCCGCTGGGCCGCTGGCGCGACCAGTTTGCGCATCAACCGATCGATGCTTCGGGGACGCTCGCCGATGGCACGGAGTTCGAAGGTCCGGATGGCCTGCGGCGCGTCTTGCTCCCGCGCGCGGACGCATTCTACACGACGCTCACGGAAAAGCTGCTGGCTTACGCAATTGGCGGAGCAGCCGCGGCCGCGCAACCTACTCCGCCGGAGAGCATGCCCGCCGTTCGCGCAATCCTCCGTCGAGGCGCGGATAAGCGCTACAGGTGGTCGTCGTTGCTGGCCGGAATCGCCGGCACGCTGCAGTGATCCCGGCCACGGCGCAAGGTATACTGCTCCACGATGCCCAACCTAACCGAGTCCACGATGAAGGATTCCGTCACTTGGCTCTACCCTCCCATCGAGCCCTATAACACCGGTAAGCTCCAGGTTTCGCCGGTCCACCAGATTTACTTTGAGGAAAGCGGCAAACCCTCGGGAAAGCCGGTGATTTTTCTGCACGGCGGCCCCGGCGGTGGCTCAGATCCCAAACAGCGCCGCTTCTTCCACCCCGAAAAGTACCGTATCGTGAACTTCGACCAACGCGGCTGTGGCAAGAGCACGCCATATGCGTCTCTCGAAGCGAACACCACCTGGGAACTGGTGGCCGACATCGAGAAAATCAGGGAGCGCCTCGGCATTGAGCGCTGGCAGGTGTTCGGCGGATCCTGGGGCTCCACGCTCGCCCTGGCCTATTCACAAACTCATCCCGATCGCGTGACCGAAGTCGTTCTTCGTGGGATTTTTCTCCTCCGCAAGCAGGAAATCGACTGGTTCTATCAACGTGGCGCTTCGGTGCTGTATCCAGATGCTTGGGAGCCGTACGTCGCCCACATCCCGGAGGCAGAACGCGGCGATCTGCTCTCCGCCTACTACCGCCGCCTCACCGGCGATGACCCGGCGGTGCAAGTCGCGGCGGCGAAGATCTGGAGCGGCTGGGAGGGCGCCACCTCCAAACTGCTACCCGATCCAGCCTTCGCCGGCCATTACGAGGAGGATCAGTTTGCCCTCGCTTTTGCGCGCATTGAAGCCCACTACTTCTTCCACAAGGGTTTTTTGGAAACCGACGGCCAATTGTTGCGCAATGCCTCACGCATCCGCGGCATCCCCGGGGTGATTGTGCAGGGCCGTTACGATGTCGTCTGCCCCATGGAAAGCGCGTGGGCGCTGCACCGTCAGTGGCCTGAAGCGGACCTGATCATCACACCCGACAGTGGCCACAGCGCTTTTGACCCGCCGAATAGTCGCGCGCTGGTCGCGGCGACGGACAAATTCGCCGGCTAGCCCCCGGCGTCGTCCGGCTTAGCTACTTTCTTTCTTCGGCTCTGAGCAGGAATTCGACGAAGCGCCCATTCTATGCCGCCTTTCTGATTTGTTGAAGTTCAACGAATTCGGCATTGGTGACAGCCATGCGTTTGGCCTTCAGCAGTAGGTAGTGGACGTTTTTATAGCCACGACCACGATTGATCAGCATCCGAATGTTTCCATTGAGCGCCTCGATCACACCGAAGCGAACCTTGGTCCGGCAGTAATTCAAGATCCCCTCCAGATGCTTCAGCAGCATGTCGGCGAGTTCTTCGAACGGCCTCAGCCGTTGCCACTTCAGTTGGTCCATCCACCTCTGCAGGTAGTTGAGCATCGCGCCTTCGTAGCGGTAGTCCCAAAGCTTCTCCAAGCTCTCTTTGAGAAGGTAGGCTTTGAACACGCGCCGGTTCAGTTGGAACAGCCGGTTGAGTTCTCCGCGTTGCGGAACAGTCAGGTTCTTCCACCGGCTCATCAGGAGCCACTTCTTTCCCTTGATCAGCCCGCGCTTTTGTTTTCCTTGACGGAAGAACTCCGCCCTCCGCACTTCGTCTATGGCATCGTTGGCATGCTGGAGGATGTGGAACTTGTCGTACACGATCTTGCACTGTGGCGCCCATTGCTCGATGCTCAACCGGAACGGTTCCCACATGTCCACGCACGCCGCCTCTATCCGCCTGCGTTGCCGGGGTCTTAACTCATCACGGAAGAATTCATCCAAGGTTTCCTTCTTCCGCGTTTTGCCAAACCACAGTGGCTCGCCGGTTTCCAGATTGCACACCACCGTGAGGAACTTGTCCTTCTTGCCGCGGTACAACTCGTCCACGCCCATCTGCCGCAGCGGCGGCTTGCGCCGCTTGGCCTCCCAACGTTCCAGGCATCGCAGGTCGATCGCGCGCACCGTGCTTTCGGCCATGCCGAACCGGCGGGCCACTTGTCGAGCCGACGCGCTCTCGCAAGCTTGCCCCACAGCTTCTTCGAATCGTTTGCTGAACGGAGCCTTACTCGGTAACTGGGCCACCTTCTCTGCACGGAATCCGCAGCGGGGGCACTTCATCCGATACGTCTCTACCACCACCGTCGTCGAGTACTCGAAGCAGGGCAGGTCCCGTACCTCCCGCTCGCTGATCTCTTGGATCTTGCTGGCCGGTACAGGCTGACCGCACCCGGAGCAGATCAATTTAAGCCCCGCCTTCTTCCGCCTCACCCACAGCTTCAGCTTTTTGCGCGGCTCATCGATTTCCTTCGCATACACCTGGTATCCCGGCCATCCCAGGACTCTTGTCCAGTCTCGCTCCTTCATGCCCTCAGGCTAGCGTACGCGTCAATGGATCAGTGCGGCGTTATTGAAGCCAGTCGAATTCCTGCTCAGAGCCGGAATCTCCAATACCGAGGTTCCACGAACCACGTTCTTATCCATGAGGAATTCAATGTCCGCCACCACGTGCGGGAACGATGTTCGCATGTCATCAGTTAACAGATCCTCGAGATCGAAGATGTTCACGACGTCGAAAAGCAACGCTGCTTTTTTAAGGTCTGAGGCGTTCGTCCAGTTAAAGCATCCGACCCCGTTAAGTTTTCGCATGTCGCCCTCGATTATCGCAGAAGATGTATTGTCTGGCCCGCCAGCGCTGCGTACAGTTTTCCCGCTAATCCCGAAACCCATGGACCCGAATTGGCATGACCGACGACATCACGATCCCGATTGAGTCGTTGTTTACCGTCATGTTTCAAAGAAACGCGCAGATAGCCTGTGGCTTGTATTATGGGCTTCAGAAGATCGCCCCTTTTCGATAGATGTGTATCCGTGAGCCGTCGGATGCGACCTAAAGTGCTGACCTAAGCCAGGGATGTCGGAGGGCAGTTCCTCACCTGTCAGGCCGGTGCTGATGGCCCTACTCGGAGAATAGGCACCATGGATGGAACGGCCCTCCGCGGAACTTTCGGTTGCGCCTTCCTGCGTAACGGAGCACTGCAATGCGATACATTTCATCGATTATCCCTGGCGCCAGGTCCCCGCGATGTCCGTAAAGGTGGCTTTAGCTCGTTGCGCTGAGGTTTTACTGAACCACCGGCGGCAGTTGTGCCGGATCGCCGGTCATCGCGCATTTGGGATGGCCGAATCCGCCCGCGCTCTGCCCGTTGTCTCCCAGGTCGAAGATGATGTTGTCGGGGCGCAGGGGGTCGCCGGAGACGCCGCCAACCCCCGAAAGATGATCCAGCTTGAGGCTGTTGCGGGTGCGCCAGGCGATCATGTGGTCGGCGCAGGAGGTGTCGCCACTGACGCCGATGGCTCCTACCATCTTCTGCCCGGCCGCGAACAACGCCAATCCTCCGCCGAATACGTTTACGCCGCCGATCTTGCCGCCGACCATCGGGTCGGCCGCGGTGCCGTAGTTGGCAGGCGAACCGCGATATGCCACAGCAGTATCGACCGGGTTGCTGAACTCGAGTCCGTACAGGCTTCCGCCCGGTTGAACGGCGCTATAGAGATTCGCGGTCGATAGCGCCAGGCCCTTAGGCTGGCCGGAGCCGGCGTTGCTCGACGAAGAGTCCAGCCCGAAGGCGTTTGCCGTGTTGGCCTTTTGCGCCGCAATGACGCGGCTGCCGGGCCACTGCGAATCGCGCGCCTTGCCGGTGAACGCGACGGCGCAGACCACTCCGTCGCGATCGACAATGGCTCCCCACATCTGATTGTTCAGGCCGCTGGTCTCCGTTGCGGTCGCGGCGGTCAAGGCCGCCTTGAGCGCGGCAAACTTGGGAAGGCTTGCGCAGCCGTTCGCTGGAGCCTGGGCGAGCGCATTTGCAGCGGCCGCGAGGGCAGCAAAAACCACAAATACTCTGGGCGAAAATCCGGGCATGGGGAATCTCCTGATGTGGGTCACGGGTATGCCGGGATTATACCTTGCGTCCCCAGGCGCGTCATTTGGCTCTACTGACTGGGCCCCGTTTTCCCGCGTCCAGTTCCATACAGTGAGTCCCATTGGCCTGGGTGGCGGGTACCGTGACCGAATGGACCGAGTACACTATTGCTGCGTATCTCGTTTCAAGCGAAACTCTTTCAAGGGTCGCGGATCTACAAGGCGACTATGCGTGAACTAAACGAGGTGCGCGATTTGACGCAGGAACAAACAGACCACGCCGACCGGCGCCAGTCGGATCGCTTTCCGATTGAGCGTGAAGTTCGCTACCGTGTTTTGAGCAAGCGGACGGGTGAGGACGCGGGCGACGGTAAAACCTTAAATATATCGAGCTCCGGAGTTTTGTTTACCTCTGAGCACGTATTGCTTCCCGGACGGCGGCTGGAATTGTCGATCAGCTGGCCGGCGCAGCTCAACAATAAATGCGCTTTGAAGCTGGTGGCTCGCGGCCGAGTCGTGCGCTTCGAGGACGGGCGCACCGCCATGGAGATCCAGCAGTACGAATTCCGGACTCAATCGTCGCAGCCTCCGGGCGGCGCAGGTCCACGCATCGTGGTTTAAAGACTTCTCCTCTTCTCTCTCCTTGACTCAGCGCGCCGGACACTCTTCCCCGGCGCGCTTTTCCTTTTACTGGCATTCGGCTTTACTGGCGTTGGCAGAGGGAGCTTGCTACGTTAGGGTAAGACCGATGAAAAAGCTTTACGGAAGATGGATGAATCGCTGGGAGGAAGATCTCTGTTCGCGCGCGACCGATCGCGTGGCACGGCCCTTCGACTGGGGCCTGGAGTGGACCCACGGCTGGCCGATGGCGAAAAAAATGCCGCGTAACGGCCACGACCCGCACAGCTACCTCAAGCTGCTGAATGAGCACGCCCTGAAGGAAAGCGGCGAGTTCTTCGGCTACCAGCCGCCCGCCGATTTTGCGCTGCGCGACCGCCTGCTCACCTTCACCAGCGCGGTCCACACGCCGTATCCGGAGAACAACCTGGTCAAGGCGCAGTGGTTCCCAGCCGAGGACAAGCCGCGCCGCCGCCGCGTAGCCGCGGTGATTCTGCCGCACTGGAATGCCTCCGCCACGCAGCATGCGGCGCTGTGCGCGGGTCTGGCGAAATTCGGGATCTCGACGTTGCGGCTGAGCCTTCCCTATCACGATTACCGCATGCCGCCGGAGCTGAAGCGCGCCGACTACGCCGTATCGTCCAATGTCGCGCGCACCATCGACGCGACCCGCCAGGCCGTGATCGATACGCGCAGTTGCGTGGACTGGCTGGAGCAGCAGGGCTTCGAAAGTATCGGCGTGGTGGGCACCAGCCTGGGTTCCTGCTACGCGTTCCTGGCCAGCGTGCATGACCCGCGGCTGAAGGTGAACGTGTTCAACCACTGCTCGACCTACTTCGCCGACGTGGTCTGGGAGGGGCTGTCGACGCAGCACATTCGCAAGAGCATCGAATCCGAGGTGACGCTGGAGCAACTGCGTGACTCCTGGAAGGCGATCAGCCCGCCCTACTACATCGAACGCTACGCCGGGATGGGCAAGAAGCCTCTGTTCATCTACGCCCGTTACGACACCACCTTCCCCACTCGTTTCTCCGAGCAGGTGATCCAGAAGGCGCGGGAGCTGGGTTTCGAGCACAAGGCCGTGGCCCTGCCGTGCGGGCATTACACGCTGGGCGAGAGTCCGTTCAAATTTTGGGACGGCTACCACATCATTAACTTCTTGAAACGTAACCTATAACTTTTGGTTCATGGGGCTTTAGGGCTTATCCCCTATACTTCCGTCCGAATCCCGCCGATATAACGTGGGATGAGGACCAGCCTTCTGAACCTCGACCAGCCGCTGGAGCGGGCATCGTCCGCGGCGCCGCGTCCCCCACAAGTTCAAGAAAAAGCGTCAGTTCTGGAAAAGCCAGCGCCCCTGGCGAAGCCCAGCGATGAGCCCGCGGCGAAGCCTGGTCCAGCTTCTCTTCCGGCTTCCGCCGGGCCGCCCACGCCGGTTCCCGCTGTACCACCCCGAAACCTTCTCGACCAGGAAATGGATTTTGAGTTGGTGTTCGGGCGCCGCCAACTGGCCAGCACCGGCTTGGTCTTGCTGGTGATCCTGGCGATCTTCTCCGGCGTGTCGTATGTGATAGGCAAGACCGCCGGGACCAGGTCGCCGGCCGCTTCCGCGAACGCTGCGGCTCCTAACAGTGCACCGGAGGACGGCGCGGTCCAGCCGGAGAGCCCGGCTGCTGTCTCGAGGTAAATCTGTTGCCACGGCTGCTCCGGCTCCGGTCAAGCCGTTCACCGGGGCGAAGGATCAAGGTCCCCTATTCGCCGACGCAATCGCCGGGCAGATCTATATGCAAGTGGGAGCCATCGACAGAGGATTGGCGGGAGTGTGGGCGGAGGGCCTGCGCACGCACGGCCTGAACGCATTCGTCTCACCCGGACCGAGCGACAAGGTGTGGCGAGTGCTGGTGGGGCCGCTGCCCGACCTGCAATCCTATCAGCGCGCCAAGGACGTGCTGGATGGATTGGGCATCGCCACGTTCGGCCGCCGCTCCGGTGACACGCTGGCTTCGGCGAAGCCCGCGGACGCACCCGCTCCACAACCACCTTCGACACCGCAGCAGTAGCTACGGCGCGCTTGCCTCGACCTTCTTGAATCCATCCGGCGGAACGAAGATCGCGGCCAATTGCGCGCCGCCGGCAAACTTGCTGAGCTGGATCAATGCTTGGGCGACGGTTTTCTCCGCCGTGGTGATTTTGATCCTGGTCTCGATCTGCGCTCCCGCCAGCTTGTTGGTCTCCTTGATGGCTTGGTCGAAGCCCTGCATCGACTCCGGCATCGCCAGCACCGGCTCGGCCAAGCCGGCGGCAAAGCTGTAGCCCAGCTTCTCCGCCAGCTTGTCGATGAAATCCCGCATCTGCTCGTAGCCGGGAACCACGCCGACCCAGGCGTCGACGGCGATCTTTAGCGCCCCGCTCGCGCCGGCGATATCGATCGTGGATTCGGTCGCGTTCAGAATCCCCATCGGCTTGGTGGAGGCCGGGCTCGCCCCGGTGTGGATGGTCACCTTGAAACTGGTTTCGTGCGTTCCCTTGGCCGCTGCGTCGTCGATCGCCTTCTTCCATTTCGCGAAAGGAACCACGGAGTAGGTTTTCTTGTTGTAGTCGATCGCGGTGATGGTTTCCGCGTCCAGGTCGATGACGGAGGTGTGCTTCCTGGTCAGGATCGCCATCTTGCGGCCCTTGATGGAGCGCGTGGTGACGATCGGGCTGCCGCCGTTGACCTGGACGCGGCTCTCATAACTGAAATCGGCGCGCAGCGAAACGCAGCCAAGAACGAATAGAAGAAACGCTCGCAAACTCTACTTCGCCCGCTTGGCGACCAGCTCTTCGTTGGTGCCCTCGATCACGACGCGGGTGAACTTGATCTCGTCGCCGGAGATCTTGCCCTTGTACGCGATCTGCAAGTCCATCCCTTGGTAGTTCAGGTTTTCGGTGAAGCTGATGTCGTCGCCGTTGACCATGCCATTGCTGATGGTGCCTTCGCCCAGGTTCGATTTCGCGGTGCCGGTGAGTTTGTTGCCCTCGACCTTGAACGTGTAGGTGTACATCTGCGGACCCACCTGCGTGTCGAAGGAAGCCGTCCAGGTCCCGGAAACGTCGGCCGCCATGGCTACCGTAGTCGCGAGCGCCGAGATGAGCAGCGCCAGGAAAGAAATCGCAAGAAATCGCATTGTCTTCACCCTCCTTCCCAATACTGTATCGCTACTGCGCAAGTTTTTCGCGGAGGGCCTCGATCAGCTTGCTCGCAAAGTCTGACGCCTTGGTCACCTTGTTGGGATCGATGAGCCCGAGAATCTCGAAGCCGTGCCTGGTCTTGTGATATTTCCCTTTACCGGTTTCCTTGGTGGCGGCATCAAGACCCTTCATGACGTCAGTCTTCGCGATTCTTTCGATCTGCGGATTCTGCGGCAGCGCCTGCTCTTTGAATCCATCGCCGTAGTGAAGCGCCAGAGCCTTCTTATCCGCGAGAAACCACGACTCCATACATTGGACCATGTGGGCTTGGCCCTCCGGAACGGCCCAGTTTTCGCGGTCTCGGAGATGCGCTGTGGCCGTCTTGCCCTCGGTCACAGGATCTTCAGAGTCGACCAACAGGACAGCGAAGGTACCCGGATGGGCTTTGGAGGAATTACGAAACTCCTTGTACGCTTGATCACGGCTCCCGGCGGGGATGACGCTGGGTCTCGGCGAATCGCCCAGCGCCTTTTCCAGGAATGTATGGAGCGCTTCGCGGAACTTGGCCACGTTCTGATTGGAGATCCCGGAGGCGGCGCCTTCAACATAAATACGCACCTTCACCAGCGGGTGCCCCCGATCTCGCCCCTGGTCCAAATCTGACCAAGCCCGTAATCCTCGAGCCAGGTGGCAAGATTATCCCGATCGAGCCTTCGGAACGTTGACGCTCCGTCCTCCTTTTCGCAAACAACGACCGCCTCAGGCGTTTCGGTAAACTCCTCCACCAGCCTGTCCGAGTGCGTGGTGATGATCAGTTGCATTCGAGTCGAGGCGTCGATGAGAAGCTTGGCCAGCTCGTGGATCATGTCCGGATGAAGGCCGAGCTCGGGTTCCTCGATACACACGAGCGGCGGCGGGTCGGGGTTCAGCAAGATCGTGAGCAACGTGAGCCACCTCAACGTGCCGTCGGACATGCGGATGAGCGGGATCGTCGCGTTGAGGTGCTTCTCCTCCAGAACCGTTTGAACCCTGCCGCCCTCGATTCGAGTGCGAAGGTCTTTGGTGTCTTCGTAGAACGTGCGCAGGGAAGCGAGGATCTGCTCTTTGACGGCCGGTATATCAAGCAGGCGGTTGAGGACAACACCGAGGTTCGAGAAGTCTTCTTCAAGGAAGGCGTTCGGCAGGCTCGCGTCGCACGGCTGACGGACGTTTGCGACCGTACCAAACTCCCAGTTCCGGTAGAGCCGAAAGTTCTTAAACACGTGGGCGACGTGTGCCAGTTCGGGAAACAGCTGCGGGTCTCCGCGCTGCGCCAGGATTGACAGCTGCGGGTTGAACTCCTCGATCGGTTGCGAAAGCAACGTTCGCATCAACTGGTCGGCAAGGCCGGCTGACTCAAGCGAGGACCTCAGGTTGGGGCGGCCGTTCTCGAGGCTGTAGTAAGCTACGAGCGGGTCCTCAAGGCGCTCATCAAGGATCTCGAGCCGGTAGCTGGGCCCCTTGGTGAAGGCCAAGCGATAGCGGAGGGCCCGGCGCCCCTTTACGGGACTGACGGTCGCCTCGAGGGTCGCCCTGGGTGCCGTCCGCAATCTCGCCCCGCCCTTCCACAGCCACTCGTCGATCGGTCCGCCTTTGCTCATCGCAACGGCCAGTTCCTTGGGTGCGTTTTGCAGTAGGCCGAGGACCTCGATCAAGTTCGACTTCCCGGACCCATTCGCGCCAATCAGAACGTTGAGATTGCGCAGTTCCACGGTGGTCGGCTCCGGCCCGAATGAGAGGAGATTCTGGATCGTCAGAGAGCGGATCGCCGGTTCCTTCGCCATGTATGTCTCGATAGTATCTCAGGCCCGGCCGGGACTTCGCGGGTATCTGTTATAATCCTCGCGGAGGTGACAAAGCAATGTCGCTTGTACGAGGTCTCCATCACATCACGGTATGTGCCGCTGGAGCCCAGGAAGATGTCGATTTTTTAACGCAGGTGTTCGGCCAGAGATTGATCAAGCAGACCATCCTGTTTGACGGCCGTTACGCACACTACCACCTGTATTACGCCAACGCCGATTGCCAGCCCGGCTCGGTGTACACCACTTTCCCCTATAAACGCGTTCCGGGACGTCCGGGATCAGGGCAGATTTCTTCTACCGCGTATTCGGCGCCCAAGGGGTCGCTGAAGTTTTGGAAGGAGCACCTGGACCACCACAAAACTCCGCACGGCGGGATTCAGGAGCGCTTCGGGCAGCAATTTATCCGCCTGAGCCATCCCTCCGGCCTCCAGCTCGATGTGATCGAGGATGCGCACGATCAGCGCAACGGCTGGACCACGGACGAAATCAGCAAGGATGTAACCACCAAGGGCTTCCACGGCCCAGTGCTGAGCGTGCGGGAGGTCGCCGAGACGGAGCGCTTCTTTGTCGACGCCTTGGGCTTCAAGAAAACCGGAACCGACGGCGCCTACCATCGCTTCGAAGTGGGCTCCGGCGGAGCGGCCAGGACGGTGACGCTGGTGCACGAACCCGACAAACCATCCGGGAGTTGGACCTTCGGCGCGGGCACGGCCCACCACGTAGCCATGGATCTGGAAAGCGACGAGAAGCTGGCGGAGCAGAAGGCCATCTACGAAGAGCTCGGCTACACCGACTGTTCGGAGATCAAGGATCGCAATTATTTCCACTCGATCTATTGCCGCTGCCCCGGCGGAATTCTGGTGGAGTGCGCGGCAACCGCTCCGGGAGCCTTCGCTCGCGACGAAGCGCCTACGGAACTGGGCACGCACCTGCTGCTGCCGCCGTGGTTCGAAGAAAAGCGTGCCGAAATCCTGGCGATGCTGGAGCCGATCCGCGTTCCGGAAAACAACCAGCCGGTGAGCGCGCCCGAGGTAGTCGCGGCGCCGGTTCCGGGCATGTCCGAAGCCGAGGCCGCCGCCTCCCGCCGCAAAGCCGTGTTCATTGGCGGGGACGGTTCGAATAACTAGCACCATCCGGGAAGCCGGCTCGCCGCGGGGGATCTCCAGCCGAGCCGGCATTTTACTGCACGGCCGCGGTCACACCGCCGACGAAAAAGTCGATCTCGCAGCCCGCCTGGGGATCCTGCCCGGTATGCGCTGGCTCGCCCCTGGTGCGGACTTGGGAAGCTGGTACCCGAATCGGTTCTGGGACCCGGTCGAAGCCAATGAGCCCTATCTCACCGAAGCGGTGGAGCGCTGCGACGAAGCCGTCCGCGAGGCAGCGGAAGTTGACACAGATAAAGACGGACGCCTGGGTGCGGAGAAACTCGCCATCATCGGTTTTTCCCAAGGCGCCTGCGTGGCGATGGAGTACGCCCGGCGGCATCCCGGCCGGGTCGGCACGTTGATCGTGTTCACGGGCGGCCTGATGGGCGTTCCGGGAACACATGTCCGAGGCAAGCATGTACCAGGCAAACCAGCGCTTCAGGGGCTCCACGTGCTGCTTACCGGCAGCGACGCTGACGACTGGATTCCCGAAGCCTCCACGCGTGAGACTGCCGAGGTGCTTCGGCAGTTGGGCGCGCAGGTGACGCTGCGCATCTATCACGGCCGGCCGCACGTGGTCGGCGACGAGGAGTTGGCCGAAGCGCGGGCGTTACTTGAGGGGTTATAGAACTTGGAGGGGTTATGGAAGAGCCACTTGAGGGATTATAGAAAGAGACCATATGGCAACCCAAGGTACCGCAGCTACCCCCAGTCCGCTGGGAATTTTCGACGCCCTCAACGCCTACCAGAAGACCATGGCGCTCAAGGCCGCCATCGAGTTGGATCTTTTCACCCACATCGCCGAAGGCGCCAAAAGCGCCGCGGAGCTGGCCCAAAAGTGTCATGCGGCCGAGCGCGGCGTGCGTATCCTATGCGACTTCCTCACCATTCAGGGCTTCTTGAGCAAGGCTGATTTCCAATACAGCCTGACCCAGGATTCGGCTGTGTTCCTGAACCGGCATTCCCCGGCCTACCTCGGCGCCGCCGCGAGGTTCCTGCTGCACCCGCGGCACCTCGCGCACTTTCAGGACATCGCTAGTGCGGTGCGCAAAGGCGGCTCGCTCGACCAGGGCAACATGGGCCCGGACGACCCGGTGTGGGTCGAATTCGCCGAGTCCATGGGGCAGATGATTGGCGGCATCAGCAAGATGGTCGCGCCGATCGTAACCGAGCTGGCCCATCCCAGCAAGGTTTTGGACATTGCCGCCGGGCACGGATTGTGGGGCATCGCGGTGGCCGAGCTCAATCCGCAGGCCCAGATTTATGCCGCGGATTGGAAGAATGTTCTGGAGGTCGCCAAGCGGCATGCGGCGCAGGCGGGCGTGGCTGACCGCTTCCACACCATCCCGGGCAGCGCGTTCGACGTCGATTTCGGCGCCGGGTACGATCTGGTGCTGCTCCCCAATTTCCTGCACCACTTCGATCCGCCCACCAACGTGGCGCTGCTCAAGAAAGTCCGCGCGGCGATGAAACCCGGCGGCCTGGTGGCGACGGTCGAGCAAGTCCCCAATGACGACCGCATCTCGCCGCCCATCGCCACCTTCAGCCTGATGATGCTGTGCAGCACTCCCGCCGGCGACGCCTACACCTTCCGCGAGCTGGAGGCGATGTTCCGCGAGGCCGGTTTCGGCGCCAGCACCCTGCGCCACCTGGAGCCCAGCTTCGCCACGCTGGTCGTGACCGAATACTGACGACATGGAACTCGGAACCAAGAAAGTTCTAACCCTGGCCGCGTCCCAGCGCATTGCCGGGATGGCCCACGTGGAGGCGGATAAGAACGGCTGGAGGCTGGTGATCGCCATTCTGGACGATGGGGGCCATCTGCTTTACCTGGAACGCATGGACGGCGCCCAGATCGGCAGCGTGCAGGTCGCACAGGACAAAGCCAGAAGCGCCGTGCTGTTCAAGCGCCCCACCAAGGCCCTGGAAGAGGCCGTCGCCGCCGGACGGACGGTAGTGATGAAGCTGGCCGGGGCGATCCCGGTGGAAGGCGGGCACCCCATTGTCGTGGACGGTGAGGTGCTCGGGGCGATCGGGGTCAGCGGCGCGACCAGTGCGCAGGACAGCCAGGTGGCGCTGGCCGGCTTGAAGGCATTGGAAGACTAAGGGCCTAGCAGCCCGCGGCAAAAACCGCTCTGTTGAAAAACACTCGACTATCCGATCGTGTCCGGTTGGGGGGCCAAGGGGGTGAGGTCCACTTTGTAGCCGAGTTGGCGTAAAGCTTTGGCCAGTTTCTGTGCGCGGCGTTTCCTGGCCTTCGGGTTGGTTTCCGAGCCTTGCTCGATGTAGCGAACCCCGTCATGGAGGATCTTCCAGACCAGGCGACAGAGCCTGTGGGCGATGGCCCAGACGGCCCCTTTGTATCCCAGTCTGGGCATCAGCCTCCGGAACACGTTCTGAAAGTGACTGCCTTTCTTCTTCACCGCGGCCTGGGCAGCCTGGTTCAGAATGCGCCGCACAAACTTGTTGCCCTTGGGAGAGCGCGAACTATGGTTCTGCTCCGCACTCTCTTCGCTTCCGGGGATGGTGCCCACCCAGGAGGCGAACTGGGCCGCCGAAGGAAATGTCTGGGCCGCCGCACCCACTTCGGCGATGATTTGTTGGGCCGAGTCCACTCCCAATCCCGGTACTTCGGCCAACCGGATCACCGCCTCCTCGTGCTGCTTTAAGGCCTGAGCGGTCATCTGATCGAGGTTCTCCATGTGCCGGTCCAACACCTGCAAACGTTCCAGATCCAGCTTCAGGATCCGCCGGTGGGTCGGACCGGCGTCCCCGCGTAGCGCGTCTACCAACTCTTCCTCGCTGCACTTGAGCCGGTCGTCGCCCAGCTTCGCCAGTTGGACTGGATCGGTCTCTCCTTCTGCTAGCGCCTGCATAATCCGCCGCCCGCTGGCCCCCAACAGATCGCTGATCACGCTCGACAACTTGATCCGCGTTTCCTCCAATAGGGCTTCCAGTTGATTCTGCAAACGCACACGATCACGCACCAGCTGTAGTTTATGGCGCGTCATCGTGCGCCACGTGCGCTGCTCGGCTTCCGGCACGAAACTCAGGATCAACTCTCCGGCCACCAAACGCCGGGTCAACCGTCTGGCGTCGCCAAAGTCGTTCTTGCGGCCCTGCGGCGCTTTGTTGGAGTAAGCCTGTGCCAAGTGCAGCTTGCCGAAGTGTGGCTCCAAATCCAGCCAGATTGGCTTCCAATACTGCGCCGTGGATTCCATCACCACCTGCTCCACCTTGCGCTCCCGCAGCCAGGCAATCAGATGTCCCCGCTCGCTCGCCCCGCTCCCAAATCGCCGGCTTTCGTACTCGATCTCCTCCTCCACTTCATCCCCGCCCATCCTCCGGGATACGGTCGCCACCACCACCATCAGCACCTTCTTGTGAATGTCGATTCCTGCTACTCTTTCAGGCATGTCTTCCTTTCGGCGAGGAAGTGGCAGAACGCGCGACAAAAAACATACGCACTGTTACGCGCTCATTGCCCTTCCTCACGGAAGGGCAACGTCACAAGATTCAGTTCAAAACGCACGTTCCGGGTCAAACTCCTTTACGGTCTCAACCTATCCAGAGCGGTGACAACCTCTCCCATTCCCCGCACCTCTGATGGTATTGCCGTTCGCCAACCATTTTCATCACGTTCAGTGGGCCGCAGGCCCATGGGCACTCCTTCGCAGTCGCGGCTCAGTAAGACGCTAACCGAGCCGCGCGCGCAAGCAAGCGGCGCTGCCGGCCTGATTAATGCGCCAGGTCGATGCCGAGCTTCTTCAGCTCCTCGGCGTAGTAGCGCTTATGCAGTAGCTCCCATTCTTCGGTGCCCTCGGCGATGTCGCGCTTCTGGGTGCGGATCTTGGTGCGCGCGGCGCGATCCACTTTGTCCTCGGTGTGAAGCACCTCGGTCATTACCTTGACCAATTGCAGGCGGACGTCGTTGGGATCGCGCTTCAGCCGGAAATCCCGGCTCTTGCGCATGGCGGCCACCACCTTGTGGGAAATATCGTTGATCTTGTCACGCGAAAGCTTCATGGAATCGCCGGAATCCCGTCCCGACGCCCGAATCACTTTGCGCTGCTGGATCAGGTTGTTCTTGACCCGCCGGAACATATCCTGATAGCTGACGCCTTCCCGGCGCATATATTCGCCGTACTGGCTCAGCAGTTCCCGGACCTCCTCATTCAGGTGGTCCTCAATCGCCAGATCTTCCTCCACGACCTCCGCAATAAACGCCGCAGCCGTGTGCGGATCGGTCGACTCGATCCATTGCGGACTTAACTCTTTTACGATCTGGCGCGAAATGTAGGCGACAAACTCTCTGGCGAGAAGCATCCTCTACTTATCAGTCTATCGGCCACATAAGAATAGTGTCAATTGGTTACGTCAATTTGCTGCGCTGGGAGCGGCGCCCGAATGTCCGTCCACAAAGTCGCGGTCGATCGGTTTCCGCCCCCGGAACCCCTCCTCGAGGCCGTGCCAGAAACCGATCTCCGGCTCGCCCAGCTTCCAGCACAGGCACACGTCGCGGCCGTGGTAGCGGGCCAGAAAGTCGATCAGCCCGATGTCCAGGTCCTTGATCTGGGCCCCGGTGCTCTCCACCTGCTGGATGGCGTCCTTGAGGGCGGCCGAGCTGGTTTCCAGGCGCGATTTCAGCGCCAGCACCTCGCCGGGATTGACCCGCATTCCGCCCAGCATGCGGACCCGCTCGGAATGCTGCTCCAGTTCCTTGTAAGCCCGCACCGCTTCCGCCCGGTGGAACAGGGCGTCGCGCAGGGCCCGCTCCACTTCGGGCAAGGCACGCTGGGCCTGGGCCAAGGTGAAATATTGCGGCATATAAGTTCCAACCTAGACTAGCAGAGGCGGACAAAGACTAAAATGGAGGTGGTCTGAAAATTGGAGATGGTCTAAGATTATGAGCGATTCCGCGTTCCCGCTTCCGCCGCCGACATTCGAATTCCTGGTGTTTTCCCTCAAGGCCCAAGCCGAAATCCGGATGGGGCTGCTGCCGATGGGCGAACAGGGCATGGGTGAGGAGCCCGACCTGCCCACCGCCCGCCATGCCATCGACATGCTGGCGATGCTGCAGGAGAAGACCCGCGGCAACTTGAGCATGGAGGAGCAGCGCCTGGTCGAGAACTCGCTCACGGAGCTGCGCTTCCGCTACGTGCAAGTCACGGAGGAAGCGGCCCGGAAAAAGAGCGCGGGGGAAACCGCGCAGGAATCCTCCGCCAGCTCGTGAACCAGTTTCCGCAGATTCGAATCACCGTGCTCGGCTCCGGGACCAGTTCCGGCGTGCCGACCATCGGCTGCACCTGCGAAGTGTGCCTGTCCACCGATCCGCGCGACAAGCGCCTGCGCCCTTCGATTCTGCTGCGCTACGGCGGCCATAACGTGGTGATCGACACCTCCCCCGATTTTCGCGCGCAGGTGCTGCGGGCCAAATTGGAGCGGCTGGATGCGATCCTGTACACGCACGCCCACGCCGATCACATCCTCGGGTTGGACGATGTCCGGCCCTTCAATTACCGCCAGAAATCGCCGACGCCGCTGTATGCGACTCCGGAGACGCTGGAGGTGATCCAGCGGGTGTTCAGTTACGCTTTCTCCGAGGAGGCAGCCTCGCAATCGACCGTTCCCAAGCTGGATCTGCGGCCTCTCGACGGAACGCCTTTCGAGCTCTTCGGACTGGAGTTCACGCCGGTGCGCCTGTGCCACGGCAAGGGAACGGTGCTGGGCTTCCGTTTCGGCCGAGCCGCGTACCTCACCGATCATAGCGAGATCCCGGAGGAATCGCGGGCGCTGCTGTACGATCTCGACGTGCTGTTCCTGGATGCCCTGCGCCACCGTCCGCATCCCACCCATACCACCCTGGAGCAGGCTTTGAAGTGGGTGGAGGAGTTCAAGCCCAGGCGGGCTTTCTTCACGCACATGTGCCACGACCTGGGCCATGAGCGCACCGAGGCCACTCTGCCGGAACACGTCCGGCTGGCCTATGACGGGTTGGAAATCGACGTATGAGGAGGAGTCCGCTTCCTCCGGTCGCGGCTCTGAAGGCCGCACTGCGTCCGCTCCTTGCAGTCGCGGCTCTGAAGCCCAAAATGAGCCGTGACCAAAGGGAGCGGTTTTTATGAGCGGGACCGTTCTCACCATCGGCAAATTTGACGGCGTGCACGCCGGGCACGCGTATTTGCTGGGGCAAGTAGTCGAGATCGCGCACCAGCGAGGCCTTCGCCCCGCGGCCATGACCTTCGATCCCCATCCGGCCTGCGTGGTCGCGCCCGCGCGCGCCCCGCTGCCGTTGATGCCGCTCTCCGAGCGAATCGCGCGCATCCGGGAACTGGGCGTCGATGAGGTGTTCGTGCTGAACTTTACCCCGGAGATCGCCAGGCTGACTCCGGACGAGTTCGTCTCCCAGTACGTGCACGACAAGCTGCAGGCGAAGGTAGTCATCGTCGGGCGCGATTTTCGCTTCGGCAACCGCCAGGCCGGCGACCCCGCCGTGCTGATCGAACTGGGCCGGCGCTATGGATTTGAGACGCGCCTGGTGGACGCGGTGAAGCTGCGCGGACGAATCGTATCCACCAGCGAAGTCCGCCGGCTGATCGGGATCGGTGACGTGTCCCTCGCGGGGCGGCTGCTCGGCCGTCCGTATGCAATCGAAGGTGATATCGTCCCTGGGTACGGAATCGGCAAGCGCCAAACCGTCCCGACGCTGAATCTTCACACCTCGGCCGAAATCCTGCCGCTCGACGGAGTCTATCTCACCCGCACGCGCGATCTCGACAATGGCCTCGTTTGGAAATCCATCACCAACATCGGCATGCGGCCGACCTTCGACGGCCACGCCCGCACCATTGAAACGTTCCTGCTGGATCCGCTCACCGGACCGAGCCCGGCGCGCATTCGGCTCGAGTTTTTGCGGCGCGTCCGTGAAGAACGCAAGTTTGAATCGCCCGAAGCGCTGAAAGCGCAAATCCTGCGCGATGTGGGCCGCGCTCAGGCGTATTTTCGACGCGTGGCCCGCCGGGTAGCACGGAGCTCCCAGGTAGCACAGAAGCCTCGCCCGGCCTTACCATAGTCCAATGAGCATCTCCCCGGGCAAATTAAATCACCTGAAGAAGCTGTCGAATAAAAATGGCATCATCGCCGCCGCCGCGATGGATCAGCGAGGCAGCTTGATGAAGTCGCTGGCTTCGGCCAAGGGCGTCGATCAGAAATCGATCACGCCGGCGATGATGGAAGAGTTCAAGACCATCGTTTCGCGCGTGCTGACGCCGCACGCCTCCGCCATCCTGCTCGATCCCGAATACGGCCTGCCTGCGGCCAAGGCTCGCGCGTCGAACGCGGGATTGCTGCTGGCGTATGAAGAAACCGGCTACGACAATACGCAGCCCGGCCGTCTGCCCGATCTACTGCCGCACGTTTCTGTGAAGCGCATCGTCGACTGGGGCGCGGACGCGGTCAAGATCCTCATCTACTACACGCCCTTCGACGAGCAGCCGATCAACGACATCAAACACGCGTTCATCGAGCGCATCGGCGCCGAATGCGAGTTCTACCAGATCCCCTTCTTCCTGGAGTTTGTCGGCTACGATCCCAAGGGCGGCAATGAAAAAGGCCTGGAATACGCCAAGATCAAGCCCAAAGTGGTGATCGGCGCGATGAAGGAATTCTCCAAGCCGCAATACAACGTCGATGTTTTGAAGGTGGAGGTGCCGATCATCGCCGCGTTCGTCGAGGGCAGCTCGTTCTACAAGGGCGAGAAGGCCTACACGCACGCCGAAGCGCTGGACCACTATCGCGAAGCCGCCGCGGTTGCCACCAAGCCGTTCATCTACCTGAGCGCCGGGGTCGGCAACGCGGAGTTCGTGGAGAATCTGAACATGGCCGCGGAAGCGGGCACCGATTTCTCGGGAGTCCTGTGCGGACGCGCCACCTGGAAAGACGGCATGCCGATTTACGCCACCAAGGGCCCCAAGGCTCTGGAAGACTGGCTCTCCGATCAGGGCGTCAAGAATATCGAGGCCGTCAACGCCGCGCTGAAGGGCGCGACGCCGTGGGCCAAGAAGCTCGGCATCGCCGCGTAGTGAAGCGCGGCGCGTAAGACCGCTTCCTTTGGTCGCGGCTCAGTTTGGCCGCTAGCTGAGCCGCGCGCGTAGCAAGCGGTCCCTTACGGAATGTCCCAATTAATCGTCGCGGTCTGACCCTCGTCGACCGTGACCGGCATCGACTGGCGCGACGGATCTTTGAGCATCGCGTCGAACAAGGCCTCGGTGGTCGGCAACACGCCCTCCGGGCTGGCGCCAGCCACTCGATAGGTCCCCGGCGCGAGCCCGGTGAAAACCAGCCCGTCCCCAGACACGAGCGGCATACGCGGGAGCTGCCGGCGAAAACCTTCCACGCTCATTCCATCTTTGAGCAGAAAAATCGCCGGCCTGGCTGCGGGCGGCTTGCCGTTATGCGTCACGTGCACCTCCACGCTGGCCGCGTGATTCGATAAAACCAGGTTGAGCTGGCTCACCCCGGCGGTCGAGGCCGTGAAACTGGACAGGTCCGTGAGCTCCGAAGCGTTGTAGGTCGCGCGCTTCAAATAATACTGGGGCCCGGCCTGCACCGAGAGGAAATATTGCTCGCCGGGGTAAAGCGTCGCCTCGAAGGCGCCCGGCCGCAGCATCGCCGGGTTATCCACCTTGATGGCCGTGTTGCTGGAACTCAGCGCCACGCGCAGATTCGGCGGCAGGTCTTCCAACCTTCCGTCTTCTACTTCCACCGAAATCTCAACCGTTACGAAGGCGTTCAGCGTGAGCCGCACCGGCGACCGCGAGCGGGAATCAATCGATTGCGAGACCCAGCGCCGCTGCGGGAATCCCTGGAGCGCCGTAAGGTTCATGGTTCCGTCCGGCAGATTCAGGAGCCGGAATCCGTCGCCGCAGGTCAGATCCCTGGTCGTCAGCAAACCGAGCGCTGCAGCGACGGAGGGGCGCGAGACCATGACCTGGAGGCTCGCTCCTTCCTCGCACGGCGCGGCCAGGCCGGTCAGATTGGTCAGTTTGTTTCGAGACAGCCGGATTTCGCCCACATCTACCGCCGATGAACCAAGCGTGATCCCCGGCGTCGATGGCATGTCGGCGTTTCGCCCCGGCCACACGATGGTTCCGTAACTCGCGGCACCTTCTGGAGGCTCCAGCGCCTTGTCTCGCCCGTCTCCCTCCAGATCCTTGGCGGGGATCTCCTCGATAGCGATCGCAGGCTTGTCCGAGATGCGCAGGAAATATTCGCCGCGCGGCAGTTCCGGGAACAAGAAGCTGCCATCCTCGGCGGAAACGGCTCTCGTCATACGACCCATCACGTCCATTGCCGCGCCCGGCATGAGTACGAGTTCAACCTGCAGGCCTGCGATCGGCTTGCGGGTTTCATCGTCCACCAGCGCGCCGCGAAGACTTTGCAAATGGGCGAGCAGAACCTCCACATACACCGGCGCCTGATCGGCCGTGATCTGCACGGTAGCCGAGCCGGCCTGATAATGGTCGGCTTGCGCAAAAACGCTTAGCCTCTGGATGGGATTCGTACGAAGCTGAAAATCTCCTCCAGGTCCTGTCTTCGCCCCGCCCGAAACCTGCGCCCCCGCAATCGGCTCACGAGTGTCCTTGTCCAGGACAACACCCTGGACCAGAATCATGGGCTTCGACGGATCTGGCGCGGACGGAACCATCCCCGGCGGAAGTACCACGTCTTGAGCGAACATTCGTACGCTGAGCGCTGCGACCACGGCGAGCGCTGGGGTCAAAATGAGAAGGCGCATAGGACCTCCGCGTAATATCAGCATATTCGACGCGCGGTTAGGGTGCCATGTGTACGACACTAGAAGATATGCGCCGGTTGGCGGCCAAAATCAGAGCAGGGCTGGAGGGCCTGCGACGCAGTGATCAACTCCTCCTGGTTCTGAGCCTGGTGCTGGGGGCGCTGGTTGGGCTGGTGGTAGTTGCTTTCATCCTGCTCACCGGCCGCCTGGCCGCCCGCATGTATCCTCCGGGAGGGTCGGGCTGGCGCAGGATCCTGGTCCCGGTGCTAGGGTCGCTCTCCACCGGGTATCTCTTATGGCGCTACTTTCCCTTCGCCCGCGGCAGCGGAATCCCGCAAACCAAGTTTGCGCTGTTTGTGAACGAGGGCCGCATCTCGATTCGCACCGTCTTCGGCAAGTTCTTCTGCTGCTCCGCGTCACTGGCGAGCGGTATCGCGCTGGGCCGCGAAGGTCCCTCCGTGCAGGTGGGTGCAGGCATCGCCTCCGTGGTCGCGCGCAACCTCGGCCTGGACGCCCGTCAGGTGAAGTCGCTGGTGCCGGTGGGATGCGCGGCCGCACTGGCCGCGGCGTTCAACACCCCCATCGCGGCGGTGCTGTTTTCGCTCGAAGAGATCATGGGCGATCTGCAATCGAACGTACTGGGCGCGGTGGTGTTGAGCTCGGCCACGTCATGGATGGTTCTGCACCTGGTCTTAGGCGACGATCCTTTATTCCATGTGCCCGGGTATCAACTGGTCCATCCAGTGGAGTTCGGGGTCTACGCAGTGCTGGGAGTGGTGGGCGGATTGGGCTCGGTGGCGTTCGTGAAGCTCCTGTTGCACCTGCGCGCGTGGTTCATGACCTGGCCGAAGTCGACGGTGTGGTTCCAGCCCGTGATCGGCGGCCTCTCGGTCGGCATCATGGGGTTCTTCGTGCCGGAGGTGATGGGCGTCGGCTACAACAACGTCGATAAGGTCCTGACCGGCAACGTGGTCTTGAAGGTGGTAGCGCTGTTCGCAATATTGAAGATCCTGGCTACCGCGATCTGCTACGCCTCGGGCAACGCGGGCGGCATTTTCGGGCCGGCTCTGTTCATCGGAGCGATGATGGGAGCAAGCGTAGGGGGAGTGGCGCACGCCTGGTTCCCGCAGTATACGGCCGGGCCGGGAGCCTACGCGCTGGTCGGTATGGGCACGGCCTTCGCCGGCATCGTGCGCACGCCGCTGACCTCGGTGATCATGGTGTTCGAGATCACGCGCGACTACAACATCATCGTGCCGCTGATGATCTCCAACCTGATCGCCTTCTTCATCTCCCACCGCCTGCAGCACGAGCCGATCTACGAGGCCCTGGCGCACCAGGACGGCGTGCATCTGCCGACCGCGCAATCGCGCACCGACGACACGCGGATTCAGGTTCGCCAGACCATGCGCGCCGCTCCCCCTCTGCTGCATCCGGAAGATGAAATCGGAGCAGCGCTGACCCGGATTCACGACGGTCCCTTTGATGCTTGGCCAGTGGCCGGCCCCGAGGGCCTGTGGGGCATGGTCAAAAGCGCCGACCTGGAGCAGGCCGCACTGACCGATTCCCACCGAACCTTAGCCGAATTCCTGGGCGGCCATCATCACGGCGAATCTCCCGACGCCGAACATCTTCCTCACGTCCACCCCGACCACAGCTTGAGTCTCGCGCTGGAGCGCATGGGCTCAACCGGCCTCAACGCCCTGCCCGTGGTCAGCCGCGGCAATGTGCGCGAGCTGATGGGCATCGTGCTGCTGAGCGACATCCTGGGCGCGTACGGGGTCGCCAACGCGCGCGCTACCGCAGGCGCCGTCAAGAATGGCCCCAGTAGGGAGTCATTGGATAAGGAATGACGCCGTGACTCCCTCATCCACTTCCTATTCAACTGCGCGCCAATTTCTGCGGACCCTCGGCCTGGTGGCTCTGGCCATCACCGTCATGTTCACCGTCGATACGTTTCTGGCCAGCACCGAGGCATCGGAGAGCCACGCCGAGGCTGCGCGCCTTTACGCGGAGGGTCAACGGCTGCTCGACCAAGGTGAAAGCGCCGATGCGGTGAGCCGCTTCGAAGACGCCCTGGCGATCGAGCGCACCAATCGCGACTTCCAGCTTGCCCTGGCGCGCGCCCAGCTCGGCGCGGGGGATCTCGCCCAGGCCCAGACTACGCTGGACGCCCTGCTGCTGGCGGACTCCACCTATGGTCCGGCGAACCTCACCCTGGCGCGAGTGCTGGTCAAGCAAGGCAAGATTCCGGAAGCGATCTCGTACTACCATCGCGCGGTCTATGGCGCTTGGCCGGCCGATCCGGCTGCGAACCAGTTGAAGGTTCGTTTTGAGCTGATCGATCTGCTGGCCCAGCAGGACCGCAAGGAAGAACTGCTGGGAGAATTGCTCGCCGTTCAGGATCAGGCGCCGGATGACGTCCCGACGCGCCTCCGCATCGGCAACATGTTTTTAGAGGCGGGCTCGCCCTCCCGCGCCGCGAACGTTTTTCAGCAACTACTCCAGGATCATCCAGGAAAATATGCAGCTCCGGACATGGCCGCGGCCTACGCGGGCCTGGGCGAGGCCGACTTCGCGCGCGCAGACTATCGCGCGGCGGTCAACGATTTCTCCACGGCCGTGCGGCTGAACCCGCAGGACCAGGCTGCCGCCAAGCGCCTGGATCTCGGCAACCGGGTTCTGGGGCTGGATCCGTCGCGCCGCGGTCTCGATCAGGCCGAGCGCTTTCGCCGCAGCCGGGAACTGCTCGATATGACGGTGCACGCGGTGGCGGCGTGTTCCAAAACTCTGGATCTCGATCAGGCGCGCAAAAAACTGGCCGAACGTGTCACAGTGGCGCGCCGGGATGCGGCAGCGGAGGCCGATCTCGATCTGGCGGAGCAGCTCTGGCAAACGCGGACGCCGGGCTGCGAATCGCCCCAAGGCCAGCCCTCGGAAGAGGCCCTGGCGCTGGTGCTGCAGAAGGCCGCACAGTAGGGCGAGTCCTTCTCTTTCAATGCAAGCGAACTGCTTCTGAGTAACAGCCCGCAAAACGGAGCCTGGGTGGCGGCCGGACCGGCTGTTACTCCCATACATCGAGGGCCGCGACCGGCCCCTTGCGAGCTAGAAAGAAAATCCGGAGAGCACCGCTACCTGATTTTGGAATGGCACAAAACTGGCAAATTCGCTCGAGTTCGGGCCCCAATGCGTATACCGCACCGCCGGAGCGATGGCGATCCGCCACAAATGCGTTTCGATCCCCACTCCCGCCGTGACGCCGTAGGTCGACGAGCCAAGCAGTGCCTTCGCGCCGCGAAACGCCGGGCCGGCTTCGAGGAACGGCTTCACGCCGTGCGTTGAAAATTTATATTTGCCGAGCAACGGAAAACTCCACGTGTTGATGCTGCCCTCTGCGACCCCGCCAAAAGTGGGAGTGATCGGCTGGTGAATCGCATCGCCTTCGATGAAAACACCTCGCGCGATCGCGACCTCGACCATGGCGCCCAGCAGGAACGCTGCGGGGCTGGAAGAGAACGATCCGCTTGCGTAGGGGAACGTCACGCTCCGCAAATCCGGAGTCACTGTCGCGCCCACCACCACGCCCACCGAAACGCGCTGGCTGAACGCGCGACCGCCTTCGAATGTCCCGGTGCTGAAGGATGTCAACAATTCCACTTGGTCGGAGCGAGAGACCGGCTGACCCAATGAGCTGTCCTCCGCCCATCGTACATAGCGCACCTCGGGCGCGATGTGGAATCTTCCCAAACTGGTTTCGGCGCCCACTCCCGCTGCGAATCCGTAATGCGAAGGAGTCGTCCCGTTCAAGTTTCCGGCGGTTCGAAAGGTGGGCCCGCCTTCCAGAAATGGCCTCCATGAGCCCCCGCGAAACCGGTATTTGGCAAGCACCGGAAATTCCCAGGTGACCACCGGCAAAGGCTGGACGTTGTGCAGTGAGCCGTTATCGTTGAAATGGTTTTCGTCAAAGCGCAGCGGATGATACATCGCGTCGGCCTCAATAGACCAGTTTTTCGGGAGTTTGAGTTCCAGCATTCCGCCGGCAATATAGCGCTGCGAGGCAGAGTAATCGGTTAGGACGATGGGCGGCCCCGGTGGTAGTGGTCCGAAGGAGTATCGGCTTCCGAAATCCGGAGTCAGGCTGGCGCCGCCGACTACGCCGAAAGACACAGTCTGCGCGGCCGCGAGTGAGCAAACGAATAGGCCGGCGAACGGCAGGCGAGGGGACATGTGAGATTGGAAGCTCTGCACATGAATGGCCGCTCTCAAGGGTCGGGAACAGGGCAGAATGTTCTGATTCAGGCGTGACCCAGGATCACACCGCGCCGCATTTTCACCTGTCCTTCAATCCGTTGAATTTTTAATCCAAGACTGCAACAAATTCGGCCAGGATCCGGAGATTCTCGGCCTCGCGCGGATCCAGATCCCAGGCCTCGAACTCAGGATTCAGCGGCTCCAGGCGGATGCGCGCGTGGGACCACTGGTCTTCCTCGCCGGGCTTCTTCTCGCTCGAGTAGCGCTTGACGGTGTAGCGGTCATTGGCGCCGCGCCCCAGCGACTCCACCAGCACCAGCCTTCCTTGCCTCGACCCCGTCACGCCCGCGCGAAACACGCATAGGCTGCCGTCGGGAATCGCCGGCTCCATCGACCGTCCCACGATGCGCGCGGTGAACATATCTTGACTCAGCTTCAGCCCCGGCGGAGCCTCGTCCCAGCCCTCATTCGATACCTCCTCATTTTCGAGAAATTTTCCGGCCGCCACCGAGAGCGAATAACGCGGCAGGTGGGTGACGAATTGGCGCACGGTCGCAGGGACGTTCTCGCGATACAGGCGGGCCAGAGTGCGCGGAAAGTCCGCCACCACGATCTCCCGCCGTTCTCCCAGCCGCAGCATGCCCCACAGGCCGCGCTCGAAATAATCGAGCACGCTGGCGGCTCCCATCTCGGCAGCCTTCCCGGTCAGATCGGTTTCGATCAGCGACAGGACCTCGGCCTCCTCCGGAGCGATCTCCGCCCAGTCCCGCCGCAACCGCAGATACAAGCGGGCCTGCGAGGGATCGTGCAGGAGCACACCCGCGATCACCGGGTCGCGGCCGGGAAGCGCTAATTCGAGTAGGGCGAAGCTGGCGGAGTGCGTGCTCAGGACGGGCATGGGTCTTCGTGCAGCTTATCGGCTCCACGAATCATGACACAGTGGGCGCCTTAGCGGGAACGGATCTCGGCAGGGGTTTCGTCGGCGCCGAAGGGGAAGTAGACCTGGCGCGCGCGGACTCTGACGTCACGCAGTTTCACCGTCACCTTGATATCCCTGTGATTCTTGGAGCTTGGGGGAATATCCGGGCGGTAGCGGAGGATGTACTGCGTGGTCACTTCACCGGTGATATTGGCGATCGCGCGGTAGATATTGTTCGCCTTGGCGGCCGCATACCCCCCGGTGCCCAAGTCGTACTGATAATTGCCGCCGTCGGTGGGAACTTCCAGATATCCGGAAATGTCCTTGTAGACGTTCTGCAGCGGGTACTCGACCTTCCCTCCGGTGGCCTCGGCCAGTTTCACCAGGACATCGTCGTCGGCGTCGTTGCCGAATCCGTAAGAGGTAGTGCTGACGCCGTAGATGGTCACCTGCTCCCGCTGCACTTTTTCCAGCACTTCCGCCAGCGTCCGCGCACTGGCGTTATCGTGGCCATCGCCGATAATGACAAACACGCGCCGGGGCTCCTGAGGCTCCCCGTTCACCAGTGTGCGGGCGGTGCAGGCTTGCCAGATCGCATCGTACAGCGCTGCGCCTCCGCCCGGCTTGGCCTTGCGCAGAGCGGCCACAATCGGCTCCGGATCGCTGGTGGTGTTGACCATCAGGGACGGCTGCGTGGTGTAGCCGATCAGGAATCCCGAATACTTCTTATCGCCCGGCAGCAGCGTATCCACCAGGTCGACGGCCGCCGCCTGGTAATCCTTCCACTGCGTGCGCGTGGCGTTGCTCAGATCCATCAGGAAGCCCACCACGATGGGTTGGTTTCGCTCGCGCGAAAAATACGTGATGCTCTGCTCCTGGTCGTTATCGAAGACTTGAAAATCGCTCTTTTCCAGATCCGTGACGAACTGACCTTTGGGGGTCGTCACTGTCACGGGAACCTCGACCTCTGTCGTGGTGACCCGAAAAGGCTCCTGGGCGGATGCGAGGAACGCGATCAACACCGCCGCGTAACCGAACCGACGGAAAAAACCGGAGGCCATCACAAATGGATTATACCCGGTCCTGACCTTCTGTGAAAGTGAGCGCCGGCATTGGAAGGGATGCCGGAGGCGCCTAAAAATGAGATGAGCCCTCCCGCGATGGGGAAGGCTCAAGGAATCCGGTTTGTTAGCAGAAATTTGGGGGCTACTGAGGGTTGGGTTTTGGGTGGTCAATCGAATTGAGGGTTTAGGGGATGGGTAACCTGGATTCCTTGAGCCCTCGGCGTCATCTTCATACAGGCAGCATAAGAGCAATCCTCGGACCAAACCTGTTCCTGTTCCCAAGTTGCTGAAAAGAAGGTTCGGCGAGAGATGGCCCCGCCCTCCCGTGCCATTCCTGCGTGTCGAAACGGAAAGACTTACCGATCCGGGGACGACACTATCTTGGCGCCCCGTTCGCCTTAGACGGCGCGTTGGGACTTGCCTGGTTCGGGGCACTGTCCGGCACTGGGCTCGGCGGCCGCGACACCTTACCACTTCTGGCTTCCGTGATTTCCACGTGGTTAGTATCGAGCACCGTGCCCACCGCCTGATCCAGTTGCACTTTGGCCAGCGCATACGCGGTCACCGCCTGCACTTGGGTCAACTCCGCATTGGACAGGTCCCGCTGCACCAGAATGACAGCAAGCGGAGTCGAGGTGCCGATGCTCAGCTTCTTGTTCTCGGCATCCAGAAGCTCGACTTCGAGAGCCACCTGCTCGACGGCCGCTTCATAGCGGATGCGAACCTGGTCGAGCGCGATCAGCGCGTTCAGCACATCCGACCGGATCAGATTCTTCATCCGTTGCAAGGATTGCTCGGTCATGCGCAGGTTCACTTGCGCGGTGGCGATGTTGGCCTCCGCGGCTCGATTGCGCAGCGGGATGGTGACGTTGACGCCAACCGAATAGTTGGGGAAGTTGCGGTCGAACAACTGGGCCAGCGCGTTGGAATAACCTCCCACCAGGATGGAAGGAGCCACGCCGGGGGCGCCCGAGTACGGCGTGCCGGTCAAGGCATTATTGCGCAGATCGGCCACCGCGTCGACCTGCGGCAGCAGATTGGAGCGCGTGCCCTCCAGGTTGATGCGGAAGCTGTCCAGTTGCAGCGCGGCCTCCTGCAATTCCAGACGGCGCGCCAGTGCCTGCTGCACCAGGTCGCCGGCGACGCGCGCGGGCTCGCTGGCCGGAATCTGGATGCGGTCGGTGGGAATGATGTGCGCCGCCTCCAGCTCCGGTGTGGAAACTCCGGTGCGGCTCAAGGCGGTCTTGAGGACGGTCTCCTGTTGCAACACGAAGGTCTGCGCGGTGATCAGGTTGCCGCGGTCGCTGGCCAGCTCGGCGCGGGCGCGCGTCACCTCCACCGGCGCCAGGGTCCCGACGTCCACCTGCTTCTGATTGTCTTCCAGCAGTTTTTGGGAGTAGTTGACGGCCTGCTGCGCCACTTCCACGCTGTCGTTGGCAGCCACCAGGTTCCAATACAGTTGCGATATGTTCGCCACGGTGTTGATCACCTGCTGCTGGAATACCAGGTCATTCACCTTCTGGTTGATCTTGGCGACGCGAATCGGGCGGTTGTTCACCGCCAGCGAACGGCCCTGCAGCAAATGCTGCGTGACGGCAAGATCGAAACTCGAGGCCGTGAACGGGTTGATCAGATTGCGCAGCGAGTTCTGATCCTGGGACAGATTGCTGTAGGTGAACACGCCGCTAGTGCCGGTCAGGAAAGCTTGCCCGACGCTGACGTTGGCGGTGGTGGCATTGGCGGCTAACGCGCTGGTGCCGGTGATGATCGTGTTCTGCTCCGGCGTGGTCTGATGCGCCCAGTTGAGCGTACCTTGCAGAATCGGATCGTAACCCTGCGGCGCGTTGTTCAACAACGTCAGCGGCGGCAGTTCGGTGGCCGTGGCGAGGGCGGAGAAACTTTCCTGGACGTTGGTGGCTCCAAAGGAACTGGTGAGCGAGGTGGGAGAAGTGGGAAATCCGTTGACCGTGCCCGGCACCGGAGAGATGCCGTTGATGTTTCCCGTGGCCTTGGCGCGGAACAGGTCCGTGTCCGCCAGATCGAAGGTGTAGCGCTGGATTTCGATGTCGATATTGTTTTCGAGCGCCAGAGAGACGGCATCCTGCAGCGATAAATACAGGTTGCCGGCGCGGATCAGCATGCTCAGGCGTCCGGAGTTGGCCAGATTGACGGGAGCCACGTTGCGCCACTCATAGGGCTGCGCGAGCCGTGCGTACCAATGCGATGGCGGCGCCGGTTCGAGGCCGGCGGGCGAGTCTCCTGTGCCTTGCAGGAAATTCTGCTGCGCCTGCGCCGTCCATGGCGCCGCCGTCAGCAGTACACACAAGCAGGCAATCTGAGACCGTAGTTGCTTCATGAGTTTAAATGAACCTCGCGTGGAACGCACAAAAATGGGGGCGAAAGTTTCATGCTAACACCGGAGGTCCGCTCGACTGTATGCTTTTGAGACTATTGCGCTTGCTTTTCGTGTGTGCGTGTCCGCTCCCTCGCGGTCGCGGCTCCGTTTGGCCGTTCCCACCCGCGCCCAAAGGAAGCGGACTTGTTCTGCTCCGTGAGGAAACCGTATAGTGACTGAATGCCCCCTCCCGATCACGTCCCTCCTCCCGATCACGTCATGGACGCGTTTCGCGAAACCGGTGCATATCTCAAGGGCCACTTCCAGCTCACCAGCGGCTTGCACTCCGACGAATACCTGCAATGCGCCCTGGTGCTGCAACACCCCGCCATCGCCGAGCGGTTGGGCCGGGAGCTGGCGGCCATGCTGCCGTCTTGCGATTTCGTGGCTGCGCCAGCGCTGGGAGGCTTGATCATCGGGCATGAGGTCGCGCGCGCCAAGGGAGTCCCGTTCCTGTTCACCGAACGCGACATCGCCGCCAAGATGACCCTCCGCCGCGGCTTCTCGGTTCAGCCGGGCCAGATCGCCGTGGTGATCGAAGACGTGGTCACCACCGGAGGCAGCACTCGCGAGGTGATTCAGGTGCTGCAGGGGTTGGGCGCGAAGGTGGTCGCGGCCGGTTCGGTCATTGACCGCAGCGGCGGCAGTGCCGACGTAGGCGTCCCTCGCGTCGCCCTGGCGACTCTGCAGGCGACTTCCTGGGAGCCGCAAAACTGCCCGCTGTGCCAGCAAGGGATTCCAGTGCACAAGCCCGGCTCGCGGCCGGCGAAGTAAGCTGCACTACGGCATGCGACGCCGCATTCGCATTACCGTCAGCTACGACGGAACCAACTATCACGGCTGGCAGGTGCAGCCCGAGCTGCCGACCGTTCAAGGAACTCTCGAAGCCGTCCTTGAGCAGATCGAAGAAGCGGGCGACTCGGCGCCCGCGATTAAAGTCGAAGCCTCCGGCCGCACCGATGCCGGGGTCCACGCGCTGACGCAGGTGGCTGCGTTCAACCTGAACAATCCGATTCCTGTCGACAATCTGCGCCGCGCCATAAACCGTCTGTTGCCGCGCGATATCCGCGTTCTTTCCGCGGAGGAAGCCGCGCCAAATTTTCATCCCCGCTTCGACGCCACGGCGAAAACCTACGAATACCGCATCCTGCGCGCCGAGATCTGCTCGCCCTTCGACCGGCTCTACACCTACCATCATCCTTTTCCGCTCGACGAAGAGAAGATGATCCAGCTTGCGCCAGTGCTCGAAGGCGAGCACGATTTCTCGGCCTTTGCCGCATCCGACGATACCGATGGGCTGGGCCGCTCCAAAGTCCGCCGTATTTTTTCCTCACGCCTGGAACGCGTGGAGGACCGGCTGATTTATCGCGTGCGCGGCAGCGGGTTCCTGAAACACATGGTGCGCAACATTGTGGGCGTGCTGCTCGAAGCCGGCAAAGGCAATCTATCGTGCGCGGATATCGAGGCGCGCATGGCTCCCGGATGCATGCTTCAACCCGGTCCCTCGGCTCCGGCGCGAGGGCTGTTCCTGATCAGCGTCGAGTACGAATGAATTCGACCGCCGCATCGACGGGGACATCCGTTTTCTACTTCGACCTTCGCTCGACCACTTCCACGATTCCCTGCTCCAGCTTCTTGCCGATGGTCACGCGCCAGGGAATCCCGATCAAATCGGCGTCTTTGAATTTGACTCCCGGCCGCTCCGCGCGATCGTCGATGAGGGCTTCCAGCCCTGCTTTGCTCGCAGCCGCCGCGATGTCCTCCGACGCACGCCGCTGCGCATCGGTTGAATAGTCGACCGGTGTCACGATCACGTCGAACGGGGCAATCTCGGGCGGCAGAATCAATCCGTCGGCATCGTGATGCTGCTCCGCGGCAGCCCACAAGATCCGGTCGATCGAGAGATTACAGGCAGAGACGCTGATGGGGACCTCTTTCCCGGATTCATCGGTAACGTGAAGATCGACGGCGTAGGCCGCTGGGCCGACGCTGCCGACCCAGACGGCTTTTTCGAAACGTAGCGGTTCGCCATTATGCGTGTCGCCTTCCTCGGCCTGGCGCAGGTCGAAAAACTCGGCATCGAAATCCTCGCCCGGAGTGACGTGTCGCAGATGGTAATCGTCGCGATTTGCGCCCGCGATCATGTTGCGCCGCCCGCGCAGAGCTTCGTCGGTGAGGATGCGGATGCCGGTGACTCCCACCGGCCCAAGCGAGCCCGCGCTGGCTCCGAATGCTGCGCGAATCTGAGCGAGTCCGGCCGGAACCAAGCCATCGATCCTGACTACTCCTTCCAACTTATCCTGGCTGAGCTGATGGTCTCCGCGAAGCAGGACCAGGAACAACGTCTCATCGTGAGCCATGACCACGCTCTTGATGTGCGAAGTTTCCGGAAGGCCGGTGAACTCCGCCAATTCGACGATGGTCCTGCGATGGGGCGTGTGGAACGGCTCCGGTGCGAAGTCGCCATCCGGGTCAGGAACCTCAGGCGGCTTCGGCGTGCTCAGCGCACAGGTAAGCGTGGCGAGGTAGGAACCGGCGCGAGCGAGCAGAAATTCGCCCGTCGCGCTCGGGATCATAAAGGCGCGACCGTCGAACCATTCTGCTTCCAGATACTCGATTCCGCAGCGTCGAACGATGCGCCGAACGATGCGGCGAATGGCTTCGAGGAGGTCCACCGGCGTGACGCCGAAGGAACAGGCCTCCAGACGCTCCTGCAACTGATACCAGACTTGCGGGAGCTGTCTGTAGCTGCGGAGCTCCTGCGCCAGAAGAGCCATCGGCGACTTGGCCGAGTAAAATTCCTGCGCGCCGAGCGAGTCGAACTCCTGGCGAGCGATCCGGCCGATGCGGTCGCGCGAACGTTGCCCCGGGAAGAGGTGCGCCTCGCCGCGTAAGTAGCCGGCGCGAGTCAGCAGGCGCCCGCCCTCGGTCGCAATTCCGGCCGGAGCCTCGCGCAGGGTGGGGATGAAGAGCTTGCTCCAAAGCATTCGCAGGCGATTGTAGCGCAGCAGCCCGCAAAGGTGCGGGAAGGGTCCACCGAGCGACAGCTCGGCTGGACCCTTCCCTGGTTTGGCCGTTTTGCGGGCTTCAAGAAAGCTGTCCGGTTGTGGGAAGCCTCGTCTCATAAGTGACGCTCCCGCACAGGCAGCGCGCCCGGAAGATCGCGCTTTATCACGAAGATAGAAAAACCAAACAAATGGCGGGGTTCGTGCGTCATAGATGGTATGACCACGCTGGACAATCCGCCGCGCACTCTGATCGCCGACGACCAGCCGCATGTGGTCGAGGCGCTCCGCCTGCTGCTCAAGAACGAAGGCTTTCAAATCGACTCGGCGCCCTCGCCCGCCGCCGTGCTGGATAAGGTGAAATCCCGGCCCTACGACGTCCTGCTCATGGATCTGAATTACACCCGCGACACCACCTCGGGTGAGGAGGGTCTCGATTTGATCCAGCAGTTGCAGGCCATCGACGATTCCCTTCCCGTGGTGGCCATGACGGCTTGGGGATCGGTGGAGCTGGCGGTGGAGGCGATGAAGCGCGGCGTCTGCGACTTCGTGCTGAAGCCATGGGAAAACTCGCGGCTGGTGCGCACGCTGTGGAGCCACATCGAGCGCGGCCGGCGCCGGCGCGAGCAAATCCGCCGGGAGCGGGAACAGCATGAGGCCGAACGCGCCGCCGGGCGGGCGCTGCTGCCGCAGTCTCTGCCGCGCATTCCGGGCATCGGTATCGCCGCCGCGGTGCAGCCTCTCGATACCCTTTCGGGCGACTACTTCGACTTGCTGGAGCCGGCGCCAGGAACGCTTTCGCTCGCCATCGCCGACGCGATCGGCAAAGGCGCTGCGGCGGCTCTGCTGATGTCCAACGTGCAGGCCAGCGTGCGGGCGCTGGCCGGGAGCGGGTTTTCCCCGGCTGAGCTGGCGCAAAGCCTCAATCACAGTGTGCGCCGCAACACCACCTCAGGAAAATTCGTCACCTTCTTCTACGGCGAGCTTGAAACCAAGCTTTACACAGCGACGCGCCGCCTGGTCTACACCAACGCCGGACATTGCCCGCCCATCCTGATCCGCGCCAACGGCGAGACGGCGCGCCTCGAAACCGGTGGCGCGGTGCTGGGCGTGTTCAAGGATTGGCCATATCAGCAGGGCTCAGTAGAGCTGGGCTCCGGCGACCGGCTGCTGTTGTTCACCGACGGCATCACCGAAGCCGCCAACACGAATCAGGAGCAATTCGGCGAAGCCCGTATGATTGAGCTCGCCCGTTCGCTGCGTCACGCGCCTGCCGACGCGGCTGCCCGCGGGTCAGCAGAAGACCTGCGCGATCGCATTCTCGCGGCCCGATCCGCATTCTGCGGAGGCCGCGCCGACGACGACATCACCCTGCTTGTGCTCGGATTTGATTGACGCACGGCTTCAGATCCCTCAGGATCGCCTGCCACGGCGCGTATCCCCGCGAAGCCGAGTACGGATCGTCCTCGATCTGAAACGCCAGATCGACGCGCGACCCCGCCTGAAGCTCCGGAAAACTCGCGGCCAGGTCCCATCCCTTCATCCGCGTCGGCTTCATATGGGAGCGCGGGCCGGCGGAGCCCGTACTATTGGCTCGCAGGCGCAAAAACAGATGCCGCTCATTGCGCACCTCCGGCGCCGCCGCGATCTCGACATCTCGCGCCACCAGCAACGGAGCCGGATTGCCGAAGCCGAACGGCGCCAAACGCAGAATATCGGCCGCGGTCTCATCGGTGAGCTCGGAAAAATCGACTTCGGCATCGATGGTCAGTTCGCGCTCGAAGTCGGCTGCGGTGAGCCGCGCGGCGGCGTAGGCGCGGAAGCGCTCGCGAAACGATTCGATCGAATCCGCGGCCATCGACAGGCCGGCGGCTTGGCGATGGCCTCCAAACTTCGTGAACAGCTCCGGCATCGCCTCCAGCGCTTCCAGCAAATGGAACGCCGGGATGCTGCGGCCGGACCCTTGCGCCACTCCGTTCTCGATGCCCAGCACGAACACCGGCCGGTGAAACCGTTCCACCACGCGGCTGGCCACGATGCCCACCACGCCGCGGTGCCAGCCCTCCTGCGCGAACACCAGCGCGGCGTCCGTCTCGGTAACCGGCTGCTGGGCGCACTGCTCGAAGATGGCGTGGACAATCTCGGCCTCGGTCTGCTGGCGATCCTGATTTAATTCGTGCAGTCTGGAAGCCAGTTCGCGGGCGCGCGCTGTATCGGAGGTCAAAAACATCTCCACCACATCCGAGGCGCTGGCCATTCGTCCCGCGGCATTGATGCGCGGGGCCACGCGAAAGGCTACCTGTCCTGCGCTGGGCGCTTCGCCCTCGGCGAATCCGGAAACATCCAGCAGCGCGCGCAGGCCCGGATTGCGCACCTGGCGCAGACCCTCCAGGCCGCGCTTGACAATGACCCGGTTCTCGCCGGTGAGCGGAACCACGTCGGCGACGGTGGCAATCGCCACCAGCTTCAGCAGCGAATCGAGGAAGCGCTCGCGCCGCGCCTGCTCCCATCCCAGACGGGACGTGAGCGCGTCGATCAGCTTGAAAGCGACCCCGGCGCCGCACAGGTTCTTCTCCGGATAAGAGCAGTCCCGGCGATTGGGATTGATCACGGCCAGCGCCGGCGGCAATTCGGTTTCCGGCAAATGGTGATCGGTGACAATCACGTCGATGCCCAGCCCCGCGGCATGCCTGACCACGTCGTTGGCGCGGATGCCCGTGTCCACGCTGACGATCAGCTTGACCGACGCCGCAGCGGCGGCTTCCACCACCTCGCTCTTCATCCCATAGCCGTCGCGGAGGCGGTGCGGCACGTGGAAGGAGGCTTGCGCGCCAGCCAGTTCCAGACCCTTCATCAGCACCACGATGGCGCTGGTGCCGTCGGCATCATAATCTCCGTAAAGCAGAATCCGCTCGTTTTGTTCGATGGCGCGGACCACGCGGTCTACTGCCGCGTCCATATCGCGGAGCCGCCGGGGATCGTGGAGATCCTTCAATTCCGGCTTGAGGAAACTGCGCGCCTGGCTGGGTTCGCGGTATCCGCGGGCGCACAGGACCCTGGCTGCGGGCTCGGTGATGCTCAAGGCGTGAGCCAAGCGGGCGGCCTCACCGGGAATGGCAGGTGCAATGTTCCAGCGCATTGATGCCTTTGGGGGGCAACCCAGCGTATCACCACAATGGGGCGGACGCGCCGCTCCATAGCAAGATTCCGGCCGCCGCGACATTGTCCCGGTTGGCGTGGTCCGCCTTATTTTTCAATCGGCCAGGGATGCTTCAGAGCCAACCCAAAATGCTCCTCGCGTCTACGGTAACATAAGTGGAAATCGGTGAACCCGTGATGTAAACCTTTTCGCCTTTTTGACGTGCCGGCGCGCGGTTTCACTTTTCCGGTGCGCCTGTAACCTCGCAAGAAAAAGGAACATCTTAACACCGATGCGGATATCCGCAACTCCAAAAGAAAGGGTAAGAAGCACAATGAAGAACCGTGTAGTTTGGCTGGGTGCAGCCGGGGCGTTCGCAGCCGTGCTGGCGTTGGCTGCCGGGATCGACGGGAAGTGGACGGTGACTACTCAGGGACGAAATGGGGATATGACGCAGACTCTGACGCTGAGTTCCAGCGGGATGAATCTGACGGGCACGTTCGACAACGGCCGCGGCGGCATGCCCGTCGAAATCAAAGAGGGCATGATCCACGACAGCGACGTCTCCTTTAAGGTGACGACCATGGGCCGCAACGGCGAGCAGACCACTGACTATAAAGGCACGCTCTCGGGCGACGATCTGAAGCTGACGCCGATGCGTGAAGGCGGCGGTGGTGGCGGCGGCGCAAAGGGTGGTGGCGGTGGTGGCGGCGGCCGCGGTCCCCAGGAGCTGGACTTCAAGAGGGCCAAGTAACATCCGCGCAGCAGCAGTTGCAGTGTAGGGGAAGAATCTGTGATATGGAGCGGCGTGTCCGCTCCATGGTGAGTGACGGATACACGCTCGACACGTCAAGAGCTGTGGACAAAACAGCGGTGTATAAAACAATGGAGTTGAATTAAGACGATGCGAAAAGTTCTTGCACTGTTGGGCGTGTGTCTTCCGCTCGCGTGGGCACAATCGGGAACGGTCCAGTCCGGCGGACAACCGGTTCCCGGGGTTGCCATTCGCGCGACCCAGGGCGAGCGGGCATTGACCACGATCAGCGACGACAATGGCGCGTTCCAGTTCGCAGACATGATGCCGGGGACCTGGACTGTGGAGGCCGACCTGTTCGGGTTCGAGCATTTTAAGAAAGATTTCACCATCGCCGCGACGCCGACAAAAATCGACGTTGCCCTCACGTTGCAGGGCCGCGGCCAACTGACGCAGCAGCGTGGCGGTGGACAGGGCCGGGGAGGCGGCGGCCGAGGCGGTGAGGTGTTGAATGCCGCGCCCGATCTGGTCGCAGAGGCGCCTCCGCAACTGGCGCCGGAGATCGCCAACGGCGGCGCGAATGATTCGTTCAACATCGCTGGAACCGTCAGCACCGGCCTCGAGACCAACAATCGAGATTTTCAAGGCGACCGTGGCGGCTTCGACTTCGGTGGTCCGGGCGGACCCGGCGGGGACTTCGGCGGACCGGGCGGACCCAATGGCCAGGGAGGTCCTAATGGCCAAGGCGGACCCGGCGGACCCGGCGGTCCCGGCGGCGGAGGAGGCCGTGGCGGACGCGGCGGCGGCGGTGGAGGCAACTTTAATGGTGGCGGTGGTGGTGGTAATTTCAACGGCGGAGGATTCGGCGGCGGACGCGGCGGCGGCGGCGGCGGTGGCGGCGGACGTGGTGGACGCGGCGGCCAGCAGCGCGGTCTCATCGGCAACCGCAGCAAGCAGGGAGCCAACCAAATCCGCATCAACGCTTTCGATACGGTTTCTGACTCCGCTTTCGACGCTCGCAGTTATGCGATCAATGGCACCCCGACGCCTAAGCCGTCGACCGAGTCTAATCGTTACGGCATCAATCTCGGCGGTCCGCTCATCATTCCGCACCTTTTCGATCTGAGCAAGAAGTTCAATTTCACGGTCAACTACAACGGCACCATTCAGACCCAGGCCAGCAACAACTTCTCGACCGTGCCGAGCCCGGCCGAACAACAGGGTAATTTCGGCTCCCTGCTGTCCGGCGCCAACCCGACCGTCATCTACGACCCCATGTCCGGCGGAACCACCCCGTTCCTCAACAACCAGATCCCGCTGACGCGGCTCAGCCCCATCGCGCTCGGGTTGCAGCAATTTATTCCAACCTCGAACCAGGCCAACTCCAACAACGGCGCCAATAACTACCAGTTTGTCGACGCGCCGCCCACCAATCTGCAGCAGGTCTCTGTGCGCCTGCAGGTCACCGTCGATGCCAAGAACCGGCTTTCCATCCAGTCGCAGACCCAGAGCCAGGACCGGCAAAACCCGGGGAACTTCTCTCCGTTCATCGATAAGACCCACGCCTTCGGCCAGAACCAAAGCGTGCAATGGACCCACAACTTCACCCAGCGCGTGTTCAATACTTTCCAGGTGGGCTTGAATCGCAACGCCACCACCGGCACGCCCTACTTTGAAACTCTCGGGCAGAACGTCGCGGGCGAGTTGGGAATTCAGGGTCCGTGGCCGGATCCCAGCAACTACGGGCCGCCCAGTCTAAGTTTCGCCAACGGCCTCACTGGCCTCTCCGACGGCTCTCCCTCGCACAGCGTGGTGCAGACGCTCAGCCTGCAGAACTCGCTCTCCTGGCGCAAGGGCAAACACAATCTTCAGTTCGGTGGCTTGTACGGGCGGCTCGACCAGAACTACCTGATCGATCGCTCCGGACGCGGCAGTTTCAATTTCAACGGCTCACAGACCGAGGAGTACCCCAACGGTCCCGGAAGCCTGGGCGTGCCCGGCACCGGCTACAGCTACGCCGACTTCTTGCTGGGCCTGCCGCAGACCGATTCGGTGACCTGGGGCGATACGCGCTATTATCGCCAGCTCAACTACAGCACCTGGGTGAACGACGATTATCGTTTCTTGAGCAATCTTTCGCTGCAATTGGGCTTGCGCTATGAGTACACTTCGCCGACCTCCGAAAAATACGGACGGCTGGCCAATCTATTGTTCGATCCCGGGTTCACCGGAATATCGCAGATCGCCACGGCCACTGCGCCGACCACGTCGTGCCTGAACCCGGCCGCCGGCCAAAGCACCAGCGTCACCTGCGTCAGTCCTAGTGAGGCTGGTATAGCCGGCGCCCTGGTAAACGCGCAGCACGGAGCCATCGAGCCGCGAATCGGCCTGGCCTGGCAGGCGATGAAGCGCGGCAGCCTGCTGATCCGCGCCGGATTCGGCACCTATTACAATGAAGGCATCTACAACGCTATGAGCCAGAGCATGGGGCAGCAGCCGCAATTTATCTACACTACTGGTTCGCTGCAGACTTCCACCGCCAACCCGCTAACACTGGCCACCGGGTTGAGCCCGGCGGCTATCGCGGCCAGCACCCTGATCAGCAACACCACTGCTTACGCGCCCAACTACAAGCTCCCTTACACCGATACCTGGAATCTCGGGTTCCAGCGCAACATGCCCGGTCAACTGGTGCTGCAGATCAATTACACCGGCATCATCAGCCGCCACAACCAACTGGCGTTCGATCCGAATCAGGCCGCTCCGGGCGCCACCGGCAATTACGAAACGCGGCAGCCCTACAAATACGCCGGCCTGATGACGTACTATGAGCCGGGCGCGAACCTCTATAGCAATACCGAGACCGTTCAGTTGATGCGCCGCCTGCGTAACAACATGTCCTTCCAACTCCAGTACGCCTTGGCCAAATCGGTGGACGACATCTCCACCGCGCTGAACCCGGCCGATATCCGGGCCGAATACGCCAATAGTTCCGGGGTCCGCCGCAACCAGGTCACGTTCCAGACCGTGTTGGAATCGCCGGTGGATCAGCGCCACGGCTTCCTCGCCAACCACGGCTTCCTGACCAAAGCTCTCAAGGACTGGACCCTGCAGATGCCGGTCACCTGGGGCTCCGGTCTGCCCTTGACTCCCTCCGTCACGGGCGATATCGCGGGCATCGGCAGCACGGTAACCCAGCGCGCCGAAGCCACCGGCCTCCCGGTCACCGCGGGCTCGGGCTTCTTTAACACCGCGGCTTTCGTCATCCCCCAGGCCGGCACCTTCGGCAACGCGGGCCGCAACACCATTCCCGGTCCGGACATGTTCAGCTTTAACGCGAACATCTCGCGCGTGTTCCAGATCAAGGAACGCAAGAACCTGGAAATTCAGATCAATTCCACCAATATTCTGAACCACCCCGTTCCCACCAGCTTCGGAACGGTGGTGAACAATCAGCTCACCTACGGCGTGCTGACCGGCATGAACGGGATGCGCATCATCAGCGGGACGATTCGCTTCAGGATGTAAGGTCGATTCAGGACGTGAGACTACCCATGGGCAAATACAAACTACTTGCACTCGCTATCGTATTCGTCGCCTTGGAGCGGGTTCCCGCTCAGGTGGTGACCTTTTCCAGCACTACCAAACTGATCATCGTCAATGTCAGCGTCAAGGACAAAAGCGGCATGGCGGTGGCCAACTTGAAGAAGGAGGACTTCGAGGTCACCGAAGACGGCAAGAAGCAGGGCGTCGATGTGTTCGAGTTTGAGAAGCTCGCGAATGACCTGCTGCCCGCCGTGGCGGATGCAAGCGCGCCCAAGCAGCTCGAAGAACGCGTTAAGGCGGCGCCCAAGCCCGCGGCCACTCCTGCTCCGGCGCCCAAGGATGCAGCTTCCATGACCGGGAGTCTCGAATCGTCCCAACGCAAGGACCGCCGCCTGCTGGCCATGTTCTTCGACATGACCACCATGCCGCAGTTCGACCAGATCCGCGCCATCGATCAGGCCACCAAGTTTATCAAGGAGCAGATGACTTCTTCGGATCTGATCCAGATCATGAACTACGGCACCAAATTGAATGTGCTGCAGGAGTTCACCGACGACCGTGAGCTGTTGTTGACCACGCTTAAGAACATGGTGGTAGGCGAAGGCTCGGAGCTGGCCGGCGCGGCGGGAACGGCCGGGGCCGAAGGCGATGATACCGGCGGATTCACGCAGGACGACACCGAGTTCAACATCTTCAACACCGATCGCCAACTGGCCGCCATCGCCGACGCCGTCAAAGTGCTGGGGGCGTTCCCGGAGAAGAAGGCCATGATCTACTTCTCCAGCGGGATTCCCAAGAACGGCATCGATAACCAGAGCCAGCTCCGCGCTGCCACGGCAGCGGCAACGCGCGCCAATGTTTCCATCTTTCCGGTGGACGCGCGCGGTCTAGTCGCCAGCGCGCCCGGCGGCGACGCCACCAGCGCTTCTCCCAAGGGAACCGGCGCGCAGAGCGGCTCGCTGCAAGCCGGCCGCATCTCCAGCATGAACGACACCCAGGAGACCATCACCACGCTGGCGGCGGACACGGGCGGCAAGGCGCTGCTCGACAATAACGACCTCACCATGGGCATCAAGAACGCCCAGGACGCGCTCAGCAGCTATTACGTGCTCGGCTATTACAGCAACAACTCGGCTGAGGACGGCAAATACCGCCACATCAAGGTCCGGCTGACCAATAATCAGCTCGCCTCCAACACCAAGCCGCTGGAGTACAAAGAAGGCTACTACGCTTCGAAGGTGTTCCAGAAGTTCACCGCGGCCGATAAGGAGCAGCAGTTGCAGGAAGCGCTCACCCTGGGCGATCCGCTGAATGACCTGCCGCTGGTGCTGGAGGCGGATTACTTCCGCGTCGCCCCCGGCCGCTACTTCGTCCCCATCTCGGTGAAGATTCAGGGCTCGCAGGTGACGCTGGTCAAAAAAGGTACGGCCCAAACCGCCGATTTCGACTTCATCGGCATGGTGCGGGACACCGGTGGAAAAACGATCAGCAACATGCCCAATTGGGCCACGCTCGGGGTGCGCGATGAGATCACCATTTCGCTCAAAGATACGGAAGCGGCGCAGCTCGAAAAACACAACCTGCAGTACGACACCGGCTTGACGCTGCCGCCCGGCAAATACACGGTCCGCTTCCTGGCGCGCGAAAATACCACGGGAAAGATGGGAACCTTCGAGACTGCCCTGACCGTTCCGGATCTCAACAACGAGAAAGTGCTTCGGGTCAGCTCCGTGATCTACGCCAGCGAGCGTAAGGCTGCTACGGACGCCGTCGGCTCGGCCAGCAATGATAAGAAGGCGCTCGCCAACAGCCCGCTGATTCAGGACGGCCAGAAAGTGACTCCCAGCATTCTGCGCGCTTTCCGCAAGGATCAGACCATGTATGTCTACTTCGAGGTCTACGATCCCAGCCCGGATGAGGCCAAGGCTCCGGATGTTACCGCCGACGTGGAGCTGCTTCGCGGCCCGCGCAAAGTCTACACCTCGGCCCCGACGGAAGTGAAGAAGCTCGATAGCGGCCGTCCCGGCGTAGCCCGCTTCCTGTTCCAGATCCCGTTGTCGAAGGTGCCCGCAGGCCAGTACACCACGCAGGTGAACATTTTCGACACCACCGGCAAGAAGTTCGCAACGCCGCGCAACGCGATTTACGTGCTGCCGGAAGAGACAGCCGCCGTTGCGCCGGCCGCAGCCGCGCCGGCAGCGCCAAATCAGTAAACGGAGCAGCAGACGCTGCTAGGCGCAAACCACGCGGTTCCGGAGACCCCTTCGGAGCCGCGTTTTTGCTTCTTCTTCCGAAACCTTCGCGTTAGGTGAAGTAGTAAACACCTGCGATCAAGCCGCCAAAGATCACCAGGGCGGAAATGGCGACGATCGCCCAGCGCATCATACGCTCACCGCGTGAGACCATGCGCTGCTCGTCCTTCCTCATTTGCTCATCCAGGCTATCAAACATTGAAATAACCTCCAGACGTAGACGTCGAACGTGAGCTTTGGGAAGTATAGTCCCGCGCGGCGTGAAAAGATAGCCCTCGTTTTTCCGCGTGCATCGGCGCGCCCGAAACACTGTAGAATAAGTGTCTCCAGATCAGATGGCCGAACTTCTCAACTCCTCGCCGATGGTCTTCCCCGTTCTGGAGTGCATCCACATTTTCGGATTCATTCTTCTGGCCGGGTCGATCGCCTTGGTGGACTTCCGGCTCCTGTTCGCAGTCCTGCCGGGGGAGTCGGCCGCCGAGATCTCCCACGACGTGATGCCCTGGAACCTGATCGGGCTCGCGCTGGCGCTCACCTCCGGCGCCCTTCTGTTCGCCTCCGACCCGGATCACTATTACCTGAATCACGCCTTCCAGTTCAAGATGGCGGTGCTGCTGGCTGCGCTCGGGTTCGATCATACGCTCCACAAGCGGGCGATTCGCTCCGGGTCCGGCAAATCCGCTGCCTGGGTTTCGCTGGCCTTATGGACACTGGTCATCGGCGGCGGCATCTTCATCGGATTCGTGACCGGGCCCGACTAGAACGGCTATCACGTGACTCCCCTGCTCGAGTTCTCCCAATGGATCCAAGCCACCCAGATCCCCACCGCGCTGCGGATGTCCACCTACGTCTACCCGATCATCCTCACGCTGCATCTGGTGGGCATCGCCTTCTTCGGAGGCATGATTTTTCTGACCAACCTGCGCCTTTTTGGAGCCACGCTTCGTAAGATCCCGGCTTCAAAGATGATTCAGTCCTTGCGAATTCCCAAGCGCATCGGTTTCCTGATCGTGGTCACCTGCGGCCTGCTGATGGCTTCTTCCAAGGCCGAAGAATATTATTACAACTGGCTGTTTTGGACCAAAATGTCTCTGCTGGCGTTGATTGCCGTGCACGGCCTCGTCTTCGGCAAAACCGTCTATCACACCGCGAGCGAGCCCCTTCCCTCGAGGGCAAAGCTTGCGGCTGCGCTGTCGTTAGTGCTGTGGACCGGAGTGATGATCGCAGGGCGAGGCATCGGCTATGTGGAGCCTCCTCTCGATAAGCTCCATGCGCTCCTCAGGCCCTGAGAGTCGAAATGGATGCCCTAGCGGGCGTTATACCGTCTTGTGCTTGGCCTTGGCAGCCGCCGTGCCGGTCGAGCCGCGGGCAGCCTTCGGCGACGCCTTGGCGCGCGTCAGGCGCGCTACTGCCCGCACCAGGTGCGAGACCTCGTGAGCGTTCTTCTGAATGACGACGTCTGCGTTGGTATTCTGCTCATTGAGCCCGAGCGAATCCACGAAGCCGGAGATCAGCACGATGGGCAGGTCCGGCTCGCGCTTGCGCAGGCTGGCGATCAGCTCCAGCCCGTCCACGTAGGGCATCTTGTAGTCGGTTACAACCAGATCGAAGGTGCGCGGCTTGAACTGCTCCAGGGCGTCGCGCCCGTGTGACGCAGTTACGATTTTGTAACCAAGTTCCTCCAAAACCATCTTGCGGGCTTTCAGGCCGTGGACATTGTCATCCACCAAAAGAATACGTTGAACGGGGGGTATTGCAGTTTTTCGGGCTGGCATTTTCTCTAGACTGGCAAGTTTTAACAGGTCCGCAACCTGAATGTCAAACAGTTTGTAAGAAACTCAAAAACTGGAAGATTCAGTGCTTGACTTTGCGGTCAGTCGACGGGTTTGGGAGCGTTGTAGCCGGACTTGGCGTAGACCGTGTATCTCACGGGCTTGCCTTTTTCATCCTTCATGGTCCAGGGAAGGTTGGTGGCCGGATCCACGATCTCCACCTTGATCCTGCGGAATTTTCCGTCTCGCGCCTGGTTGGTGGGAGTGTAGCTGAGAGTGTAGCGGGAGCGCAACGCGTTCGACATGTTACGGAAGATTTCCGGGAACTCTGTCACAAAGTGCGGGAAGAAGGCCATCCCGCCGCTCTCCGTGGCGAAGGTGCGCATCTGGCTGTCGGCCTGCAGGAAGTTGAGTTCCTGCATATTCCCCATGGCGCCGCTTGCCTCGGCAATGTCGCGCATCGACTGCATCAGCCCGACGGCATAAATGGGCACTCCGCCTTCCTGAATCGCGCGCCGCGCCTCATCGAAGGTCTGCTTGCTGAAGGTGTCGATGCCGGAGGAGAGCAGAAGGATTCCCTTGCGTCCCTCGATTCCCTGCATGCGCGAGATCGTATCGGTCAAGGCATCGTAGAGGTTCGATTCCGAGAAGCCGGGGAAGCGCAGCCGCGCCAGCGCCTCTTGGATCTGGCCCCGGTCGGTGGTGAAGTCGGTCAGCATCTCCGGCCTCAGATCGTAAGCCACGATGGCCAGGTAATCGTCCGGCCGCATCATCTGGGGGAAGGCGTAGGCGGCCTGCAGCGTCTGAAACCAGGTATAGGAATAGAAACTCTGGAAGCGGTTGGAGAACTCCACCACCATCGCCACGGTCATGGGCGCCTCGCTGGTGGAGAAGGTGCTAATCTGCTGCGGAACGTTGTCCTCCAGAATGCGGAAATACGACTTATCGAGCTTCGGAATGAAGTGCCCCTTGGCATCCTCAACGGCGACGTCCACGGTCACAGCCGTTGCATCGGTCGAAAAGGTCGCCGTCGGAGCCGGCGTGTTCTTGTTCTTACCGTACTGCGAGGGGATCTTGGGCAGGCCGGTCTCGCCCGAGTCCGCGGGAGCGGTACTGGCTGGAGCGGGATTCACAGAAGAAGACGAAGAATTGGACGAGTTCGACGTCGAGTTGGGATTCGGAACGATAGCCGGGTCAGTCGAGGAATCCGGCTCCGGCGCCCTGCGCGGACGCGCCACCGTCTCGCTGTTGCCGCCGCCGGTGATCGGGCCCTGAGCGTGAGAGAACATCACCAGCCCCAGCGAGCCGGCGGAGAGAACGGCAAGAACCCGCAGTGCCTTCATGGTCGCAATATACCACCAGAAGGGACGCGACGGAGATGCTAGGCGTTTCCGCGTTATGCCACGGCGCCCTACGGACCTTCGACGGTCAGATCCAGCGCGTCCCCGCCCGCGGCCAGGTCCACCCGCACGCAGGAGTCCGGCGGGACCTTCCCCGCCTCCACCAGCGCCGCCAGCGGCTGTGTGAGTTTGCGGAGAATGGTCCGCTTCAGCTCCCGTGCTCCGAACTCCGCGCTGGTGCCGAGCCGCAGCAACAGCGCCCGCGCCGCCCCGGTCAGCTCGATCGCGAACGCCCGCTCTTCGAGGCGCACGCGAATGTGCTTCTGCAGCGCGCCGATCTGCTGCTCCATAATGATCGCGAGCGAATCCGCCGACAGCGGCTGGTAAGTGATCACGGCGTCGATACGGTTCACGAATTCGGGCGAGAACTTGCGCCGCACTTCGCCCATGCCGATACTCGACAGCTTTGCCAGGCCGCCCCGCCCCATTCCGCCGCGCGGCGCGGCATGCGTGCCGGGCTCCCGCGTGGGCTCCAGAAGGGCTTCGAAGCCGAAGTCCGGGCACAGCTCCTTGCGCATCGCTGCCGCGCCCAGGTTGCTGGTCAGGAAGATCATGGCCCGCTCGAAGCTCACGCTGGTGTTGTCGCCCAGCCGCAGCACCGCTTTATCCAGCACGCCCAGCAGCAGGCGCGTCATGCTGGGAGCAGCTTTTTCAATTTCGTCGAATAATACCAGGGAAAGATTCGAATTTTCGCTGGTGACACCGGCCAGTTTCTGCTGCGTAAGCATCGGCTGGGTTTCGCGATGCCCCAGGTAGCCGGGTGGCGCGCCGATCAGTTTGGCCACTTCGTGCTCCATCTGGAACTCGCCGCAGTCCACCTTGAGCAGGCTCTTTTCACTGCCGTGCAGAGCGTCGGCCAGCACCTCGACGGTCCGCGTCTTGCCGGTGCCGGTGGGCCCCAGTAGCAGGAAAACGCCGACGGGCCGGCCCTCCGCGGCCAATCCCGCACGATGCATCTGAACGTAAGGGACAATCTGCGAGATGGCTTGCGGCTGCCCGATGACGCGGCCGGCCAATTGATCCAGCAGGCCTGCCTGCGTGGGACGGCGCGGCCGGATGGGGGTGGGCGGACCAGGCAATCGCGCGATCTCCTCTCGCAGGCGATTTTCGTGGTCCCGTACTCCAGCCACGAGAGGAAGAATACGCTAAGCTCGCGAAACGGCGAGAATTGGAGATCTATTTGTGGCGGTACGTGATGCGGCCCTTGGTCAGGTCGTAAGGGGAAAGCTCCAGAGTCACGCGGTCGCCGGCAAGCACTCGAATCCGGTTGCGGCGAAGCTTTCCGGCAAGGTGAGCCAAAACAGTGCGGTCCTGCTCCAGTTGCACACTGAACAGACCGCTGGGGAATTTCTCAACTACAGTTCCAGTTACTTCAATACAGTCTTCTTTGCTCATTCTCCTCCCTGTGAGCAAATTATAGCTCACGCGGCACCCGGAACTTAGACGAAACGCTGGCCCGCCGCCCTAATGCAGACTGCGCGCCTTCAGGTGCTCCAGCAGCGCGGCCGGGTCGTCGGTGATGATCGCGTCGACCCCTGCCGCGATGAGTTTGTCCCAGTCCTGCGGAGTATCCGGGGTCCACGGCGCAACTTGCAGGCCGGCCGCATGCGCCGCGCGGACCTGCTCCGGCGTGACCAGCGTGAACTGCGGTGATACGATTTGGGCTCCTCCGGCTTCTTTGGCGATCGCGGTGAAGTCTTTCGGCTGGCCCTCATACAACGCCGAGAGCACGATCTCCGGCGCAATCTTCTTCATCTCGATCAAGGTCCGGAAGTCGAACGACTGCAGGATCACACGCGACTCCAGGTGATGCTTGCGCACCTCGGTCAGCACCAGGCGCACGAATTCAGCCGGCGGCGGAGTGAGTTCGGGATGATCCGGAAAGCTCTTGGTCTCGATGTTGAACAGGAACTTGCCCTTGGGCGCGAGCTCAAAAACTTCGTCAAGCGTCGGCATGCGCGTGCCCGGCACGGTCTGCTGCCTGGGAAAACCCGGATTCTGCACTTCACCGCAATCCCACTCGCGAACTTCTTTCAGCGTGAGAGTGTGAATCACCGCTTCCGGCTTGGGACCGCTGCACACCGGAGGGTGCAGCAAGGGGTCGTGCGAAACCACCAGCACGCTGTCCTTGGTGACCGCCATGTCGAGCTCCAGCGCATCCACGCCTTGTGCGATCGCGTACTCGAAAGCGGGCAGAGTGTTTTCCGGACGAAGCGCCCGCGCTCCGCGGTGGCCATGCACCAGGATTTTGTGCGGAGCCGTCGGAGTGTTTTGCGCCAAGGTTAACATTGCAATCGCGAACAGGCCAGCAAATCTCATACGCATCCAGCTTAATCGGAGGCGTTTACATCCGCATGACAAGGCTTCTTCACGGTAACGTAACGCTTTTGATATCGTCCTTCAGCATTGACCCGGTACTCTGTCCCACATGTACACTCGACTGCTGGGGTTATGTCTGCTTGCAGTGTCGCTGCCATTGCTGGCGCAGTTTGAAACCGCGGAGGTGTTGGGGACAGTTACGGACAACACCGGGAAAGCTGTGGTGGGCGCCTCGGTGACTTTGACCAACCAGGCAACCAACATTGAGTCGAAGACCGTCACGGATGAAGCCGGTAACTACGGGTTCTTCAACGTGAAGGTGGGACCCTACACGGTCACGGTGGAGCATCCGGGATTCACGAAGTTCACAACGCCGGATGTGAAAGTGGACGTGACGGCCCGGCAGCGCGTGGATGCAAAGCTGCAAGTAGGCGCGGTGTCGGAAACAGTCACGGTCACGGGCGCCGCCGAGGTGCTCGACACCGATACCAGCGATCACAGCCAGGTAATCAACACCGAACAGATGATCGAACTGCCGCTCAATGGCCGCGATTACGCGAATCTAGCCTTGCTTGCCACTAACGTTCACATTTCTCCTCAGGCGCTGAGTTTCTCGCCCAGCGCGACGCCGCGCGAGGGCGCGTTCAACGCCAACGGCATGCGCAGCACGTATAACTATTTCCAGATGGACGGCGTCGACAACAACTCCTACGGGACCAGCAACCAGGGCTATACCAGCCAGGTGGTTCAGCCTTCCCCCGACGCTCTGCAGGAGTTCAAAGTCATCACCAGCAACTTCAGCGCGGAGTATGGCCGCGTCGGCGGCGCGGTGGTCACAGCGGCACTGCGGTCAGGTACTAACGAGTTCCATGGCTCGGCGTGGGAGTTCCTGCGCAACACCGACTTGAACGCCATCGGATACCAGTTCGGGCTGCGGCCGGCGACCTTCCAAAAGCCCACCATGCATCGCAATCAGTTTGGAGCGACCATCGGTGGACCCTTCATCAAGAACAAGCTGTTCTTCTTCGGCGACTACGAGGGCTACCGGCAGTTGCAGGGTTATGTGAACCTCGACACTCTTCCGGACGCAGCCGAACAGACGGGCACATTGCCGGCAGCAGTGACGAATCCGCTGACCGGCGCGCTCTATCCGGCGAACCAACAGATCCCCCTGACGCAAATTACGCCGTTCGCCCGCGCTGCTTTGGGCGGTATCGCTCCCTTGACCTCGCCTGGATTGGTTGGGAACAATCTCGAAGAGACCGTTCCGCTGCGCGACTATAGCGATAAGTACGATGCCAAGCTGGACTATCAGATCGACCCCAAGATGACGTCCTTCCTGCGCTTCAGCCAGAAAAAGGACATTCAATACTTTGGACCGTCCAATCCTGGACCGTCGGGTGGAGACGGCAACGGCTTTATCCACTCGATTCAGCAGCAGGGGGCCGCGGGCTATACCTGGACGGTGACGCCAACGTCCCTGTTTGAGGCGCGCTTCGGTTTCGATCACGCGCTGGGCGGCAAGGCCCCGCCGTATCTGGGCGGACCCAACATTGCGCAAGAGTTCGGAATCCAGGGCTTGCCTTCCTCGCTCGCCGGCGGTTTCCCCACGCAGGTGATCGGCAGCTTCACCAGCGCGATCGGCCGTCAAGCAACCAATCCGCAGTTCCAGAACCCGACATCGTTTGAACCGAAGCTGAACTACTCGTTGGTCAAGGGCCGGCACACGATCAAAGCGGGTTACGAGTTTCTCGCGATCCGCACCGAAGTACTGGACATCAATCCGTTGTACGGGCAGCTCACCTACAGCGGGCAATACAGCAAGCCCGCGGCGGCGGCGGTCAACTGCACCTCGACAAGCGCCAACTGCACCAACGCTTACGATCTGGCCGACTTCTACTTCGGCCTGCCAAGCTCCATTGCACTCGGAAGCGACCTGGTGACCAATCTACGGCAGCATGTAAACTCGTTGTACGTCCAGGACGACTGGCGCGTGGATTCAAAACTGACGGTGAATCTCGGCTTGCGCTGGGAATACGCAACTCCGCCGTGGGAGCGCGACAATCTGTGGTCGAATTTCAATCCTTCCACCAATTCGCTGGTACGGGCCACCAACGGCGGCATCTATGATCGCGCTCTTGTGAACCCCGATTACAAGGACTTCGGCCCGCGCCTTGGCTTAGCCTATTCGGTAATGCCGAAGACCGTGATTCGAGCCGGTTACGGCATCAGCTACGACTCGGTCAACCGCACGGGTAGCCCCGCCGAGTTGATCAACGGTCCTCTGGCCATCTTCGGGAGCATCAGTAATCCGACCAATCCGTTGAGCCCTTCGTTCCTCACCACGCAGAACGCGTTCACCACCAATATCGCGAGCCCCAGCGCCTTCAACCCAATCACTTCCAACAATCTGTATGTTCCGGCGAATACTCGCTGGCCGATGATTCAATCCTGGGTGTTTTCGATTCAGCAGGAGATCAACCAGAGCACCGTCCTCGAAGTAGCCTACAACGGAAATCACAGTACGCGGCTGCCGATTATCGGCGACTGGAATCAGGCCGCTCCCAACGCGGAAACGGCGACCTGCAATCTGACGGTTACAAGCGGCTGCACCAACGCGCAGGCACGCGTGCCGGACCCAAGTTTCGGACCGATAACCTGGGTGGATCCGGTGGGCAACAACGACTACAACGGTCTGTCGGTCCGCTTCGAGCACCGCCTGACGCACGGCCTGTACTTCCTGAACTCCTTTACGTGGTCGCACGCCATGGGCGATTCCGAGCAGGTGCTGGAAGGGTTCAGCGGTTACCAGGCCGCCAATCCGCAGAACATTTACAACCTGAGCAACGAATTCGGCCCGTCGATGTTCGACGTGAAGCTGATGAACGTCAGCAGCGTGGTTTACGACCTGCCTTTCGGCAAGGGGAAACAATTCGCGCAGAACGCGAATCCGGTGCTCAACCAGATCATCGGAGGGTGGGAGCTTAACGCCATCAACACGGCCAATACCGGTCTGCCCGTCAACGTGAACTATACTCCGTCCTCGATCAACGGCGTCACGGACCCCATCGCCCAGAACGCCGATTATCGAGGCGTCGCGTTGCTTCGGCCGAATGTCACCGGCAGCGCCGTCAGCCAGAGCACTCCGCAGAGCCTGCTAACTTATTTTGCCGGATACACCTTCACAACGCCTCCGCCATTTGCTCCGTTCGGAAACTTGGGCCGCAACGCCTTCCGGACGCCGGGTCTGGAACAGTGGGACCTGGGTGTCGACAAGAACTTCTACGTGGGAGAGAAGTTCCGGGTCCAGTTCCGCAGCGAGTTCTTCAATCTCCTGAACCACACCAATTTCGGCGTGCCCAACAACATCAGCACCAGCTCGGCGTTCGGGACCATCACGACCACGAATCCGCCCAGACAGATCCAGTTCGCCTTGAAGGCGATGTTCTGATCGCGCCCTAGCGGACTGCGATCTGAGCGCGAAGCGACGGGGCCCTGCCTCACACGGGTAAGATTCGGGACGAAACCGCAGCTAATGAATGTGAGCTTCAGAGATAAATGGCGGGGTTTCTTCAGCGGTATTTGACGCTATGTTGTGCCGATGACGAGGGTGCTGCGGGCGGCTTCGACAACATCATCGGTGACGACCGAAAGCCCGTTGATTTTGAGGATGCGTTCGATTTGCACGAACAGGCGGTGAAGGAGCCGAAAGTTACCGCCGGTGATGCGGGCAATAGACGCGATGGCCTGCGTATCGGTGAAGTCGGCTTCGTCGAGCGTAAGGCCGAGCTTGCGCCAATGCCGGGTCAGAACGAAGGAGAGTTCATCGCCCTGCAAGGACCGGTAGTGATGGGCAAAACCAACGCGGCTGTAAAGCTGCGGGTAGCGGGACAGCCGCTTTTCCATGCCGGGCATGCCAATCAAAATGACGCCGACGCCTCTACGGTCAAATATGTCCCGGATGAATTCGAGCGCGGTCACCGACAGGCGCTCTGCTTCATCGACGATCAACATTTCGACGTGAAACTCGTCGCACGTAATGACCCGGTGTTTCATATGCCCGTAAAGATGATCGTCGATGCAGGTATCCACGCGGTCGATGTGCTCGCCAAGAGTGTCCTTCAGATCGCGCAACGTGCCAAGTACGCTCGGGGTGTGGAAGACAGTGCGCGAACGTGCCAAGGCTTCGGTGATCTTCTTCCTGCGGCGACGGCCACCATTCCATGCCTCGATCAGTGGTCCTGCCAAGTCCCAATGCGCATACGCCGAGCGGAAAGAGTTTTCCCGACACCAGCAGCACCGTAACAGAGGCCGACGTAGCGGTGCTTCCGCACGGCCTCAGCGAACTCCGTGAACCGACGATGCTCCTTTGTGGCGATGAATGTTCCAGTCCGTTCGCCCTTCATCTAATCAATCCTCCTGATAGACGCGCAGCTTCGGTCGTCGCTGTCCGCGAGGGGAAGCCTTTTGTTCCTCGGGCGGCTTCGCCTGTTGAACCGGCAAGAAATCGACGACCCGCGCCACGCGCTCGTTTATGGTTGTCCGCAAGGAGCGGCGATGCATGCGCCGTGCCGCCTGAATATCCTTCAGGGTCACAACTTCTCCCGCATGCTCCTCGCTGACTGCACGGCAGAGGAAGTTATTGCGATAGAAGACCCTAATTTCCGACAGGTCACGCGGATCATAGCGGATCGTCGCGGCGTCGCCGACATAACCCGCCATGGTCGGATGCTGGTAGCGCAAGCCCTGAAAATGGATGCCGTCGCGGCGCACGGTCCGCGGCTTCACATGCATCACTAACAAGAGGTCGAGTTCTTCGAGGGTTTCGGGCACTCTCGGCAAGAAGCCGTTTCCGCGCCATGCGTCGAGGGGCGTTTCCTCTGTCTCGCTGTGAACCCGAACGTGATACGTGCCGGCGATGAAGGCGGTGATTGCCCGATCCAACTCGGCCAAAGACAACTTGGGCGGCGAGGTCGCCTTGCCTTTCACCAGATGTCCGGGCAACTCCGGCAGGAGTTCGAAGTTCAGCGTCCCGAACAGGCGCTCAATCTTGCCCCGGCCTTGCGGTCGGGCGACCGCAGAATAAATGATGCGGAACTTCAGGCCCGCCGCTACTTGATCCAAGTGATTGCTCGTGAAATCGGAGCCGTGATCGACATAAAGCACGTCAGGGATACCGCAGACAGGCCAAGCCGGATCGCCTTTGCGCCAGATTGCCTGTCGTAGCGCAAGGCTGGTGTTGAGGATCGACGGAGCGTCGACGAACACCATGATGCCCGCGACGGCGCGGGAATAATCGTCCATCACAGTTGTCAGCCATGGACGGACAGGCTTACCGGCTTGGTCGAGGATCAACAGATCGAGCATGGTGTGATCGGCTTGCCATATTGCATTGGCCGTCTCCGCCCGGTGCCGGTGTATCAGTTCGTAACGATTGCGAAAGGCGGATGCCCCGTCATGCGCCAGTGTCACCATTGCTGGGTCGAGATTGGCAAGGATCGCATAGACTGAGCTGTAAGAAGGAACGGGCCAGCCCTCGGCTTTGGCGATGTTGCCGATTCGCCGATGAACGGCAGCGGCTGAGCTTCGGGGCTTCTTTAGGCCCATGCCCTCAATGAACGCTACAAGATCGGCGGGCAGGCGGTGCGCATCCGCGTCGCTACGGATAGCACGTGCCAACCCTGCGAGGCCATCCTGACGGTAGCGAACAAGCCACCGCTCTGCTGTACGGATTGAAATTCCGCCGTGGCGGGCGGGGCTGGCCAATGAAACGTCGTTCTCAAGATGCAGCTGGAGCACCGCGAATCGCTCCATAGCCAGTTTGCGCTGATCGTCGGTCAGGCCCGAGGTGGAAGGCTTTGCTGTATCGGCATGCGCCATGGTTCAATAACCTTTGTTTTTGCACCGCGCGCCGCGCCAAGCACAGAAACGCGCCAAACGCCCAAAATCTAGTTGCAAAACTATGGTGCAAAAGATATGGTGCATAATAACGCTATCCTTTTGGTTTTTGCAACATGAAGATCGGCTACGCTCGCGTCTCGACGGACGCCCAAGAAACGCACCTACAAATGGATGTGCTTACACGCGCAAAGTGCGCCCGTATTTATCAGGAGAAGGCCTCCGGGGCCAAAACTGAACGACCGGAACTGATGAAGCTTCTGGACACTGCGCGTAAGGGCGATGTTGTGATTGTTTGGAAACTAGATCGGTTGGCCCGGTCTCTGCGCCAGCTTATCGACACCACGGTTATGCTCAACGAGCAAGGGGTGGAGCTCCATTCCCTCACCGAAAACATCGACACCACCACTCCGAGCGGTAAGCTCACGTTTCACATCTTCGCCGCACTTGCGGAGTTTGAGCGCGACATATTGCGTCAACGGGTGAACGCAGGTCTCAAGGCCGCTCGTCGCCGGGGTCGCGTGGGCGGCAGACCCAAGGCGCTCGATGAGGCCGATTTGAAGAAGGCGCGGGCGCTGCTACGGTCCGGGGAGTACAGCAAAGTGCAGGTCGCTGATGAGCTTGAGGTCAGTCGCCATACGCTGTGGCGGGCCCTGTCGCTTGAGAAGACGAAATGATCGGTTAAGCTCAGTAACACGGGGGGCGACGGTGGCGGTAGCACTAACCACTGGACGACATATCGGGGTGAAGTTGTGGAATACTTTTGGTGATGAAGACCGGCACGAACGGGAAAACATATGGCGATGCCCGCCGCAACGTGCTGCCCACAGCCGTCTGGCTTCTGCCGCTGGCTCCATTCGTGGCTGTGGTTTGGCAAATCGTGCCGGCAGTCCACGCCCAGACCAGCGATGAGCCGCAGTTTGAAGTAGCCTCCATCAAGTTAAGCAAGGACCCGGCCCCCGGCGGAGACGTTTCCATCACACCGGGCCGGTTCCGCGGAAAGGACCTAGCGCTACAGTGGTTGATCCTGACCGCCTATCGCATAAACTCGAAATTCCTGTCGGGGAACTTGCCAAGTTGGACGATTGATGAACGTTACGACATTGATGCTCGGACTACAGGACCTGCGAGCGAAGAGCAGGTTCTCGCAGCACTGCGGGCACTCTTGAAAGACCGATTTCAGCTACAGGAACATCGCGCAACAAAGGAAGAGCCCGTGTACTTCTTGACGGTGGCTAAGGGCGGGGTCAAAATGCCAACTGGAAATTGCGTGCCGGTGAAAAAAGACTTGCCCAACGAGTGTTACAGCCAGACGAATGAGGGATTAATCACGACATTGGATTGGCGAGGTGTGCGGATGTCCGACCCGGAAGGCGTTGCCTACCGAACCTTTGCCGGACACTTCTCGGGCATCAATAATCGGGTCATCATCGATAAGACAGGGCTTGCTGGAACCTATGACGTGCACCTGCAGTGGGAAAGGGACCCTCCTGCGAATGCACCGGGGGACGCGCCAACGCAAGCGGCACCAGCAGGACCTCACGCGGCTTCACTGTTCGATGCCATGGAAAAACAGCTTGGGCTGCGGCTAGAGAGCGGCAGGGGGCCCGTGGAATACCTAGTGGTGGATCGGGTCGAGAGACCTTCGCAAAATTGATGTGGTAGTTGATCCGCAAAGCAGTGCCGTCCTCGTCGCCGTACCACCCGTGTTTACAGGCCCGCTTGCGGGGGCCGCCACGCGGGCGCGAAGCGTCAAATAACATTGAAGAAACCCCGCCATTTTTCTCTGAAGATCACAAATGAAATCAGGGCTCGCAGCGCCCCGTTTTGTTGTCCCATTTATGGAGAGGATGAGACGATCAATCCCCTGCCCTGCAACTGACCGCATTGAAGCCGGCCGGTCGCCCCGTTCCTACGACCATCGACTGAAAAAGGAATAAAGCGCGTACCATGGATGCGAGGACTCGGGTTCATGGAAACAACGTGTAAAAGATTGCTCTACGTTATGGTTGGCTGCGCATTCGGACATCTACTGGCTGGCGCAGCGCCTCTTGCGGCCCAAGACGACTGCAAATTGGTTTTGGACGGCATGATCAAGGTCTTCGACACTCCCACTCACGCCTACGTCACGATGGACCTGGCCGGCAAGCCCCAAACCGGAGAGTCCATCTACGCCGGCGGCATAGTGTACGCAAAATACGACGGCAAATGGAGTGCTGGCGGGACGACCAAGGAGATGAAGGAGATTGCGGAAAAGAACCGGCGGAATAACAAGACGACGTGCCGGTATCTGAAAGATGAGCTGGTAAACGGCGAATTGGCCGCGGTATACAGTGTGCACGAGGTGTCACCCAAGTCTACGTCCGATTCTAAGGCCTGGATTTCGAAGGCGAAGGGCCTGCCGCTGCGCTCGGATATGGACATGGAAGGGGGCAAGAGTCACATCTCAACGCGTTACGAATATGGCAACGTCAAACCGCCGATGTGAGGTGTTCGCCAGTAATTGCGGAGACCTCCGCCGATAGTCCGTTACGTCAACTCCGCCACGTTCCACACGAAGCCGCAGCTACCCGTTCCAGGCGAGGTTAATTTTTCAAACCAGCTCGATGCGCAGACCGCGGCCGACAGCGTGTGCCGCGCGCGTTAGGGTTTGCAGCGTGACCGATGCGTTCCCAGGATCGAGCAGACGATCCAGCGCGGCTCGACTTGTGTTCATGCGCCGCGCCATCTCCACCTTGCTGATTTTGTCCTTCTCCATCGCTTGCCGAACTTGCCAGGCCAGTGTCTCTTTCAGCGCGGCGGCGCGGGTCTCTTCGAGGATGCCTTCCTCTTTCAGGAAGTCGTCCAGTGACGGGCCTATAGGCTTGTTTCGCTTTTTCACTTCGTAACCTCCTTCATTCTCCTTCTCGCCAGGGTCAGGTCCTCCGCCGGCGTTTTCTGCTTTTTCTTAATAAACCCATGCAACACGACTAGCATCTGATCGTGAAAGCACAGGATGAGCCGGGCTATCCGCTGGCTGGGGAGCGTCGAGCGGACCTCCCAATCGGCCAGCCGAATTGCACCCGCATGAGGTCGAGCCCTATGGCGCGCCTGTCCTCCTTGTCGAGGCCGCGCAGCCAGTCCAGCACCGGTGACCCGCCCGCCTCGGTGCAATAAAACCGGACCGGCATCTCGGGGTTTTGCTCACCTCGCCTTACCAAACTACAGTATGTACCAAAAGTGATACAACATCCAACCCTGGTAGGTCACTGACGTGTGTCGCCGTGGCGCGGCATCCCGCCTGCCTGCTATTGTGGGCCGAGCAGGATGACAACCGCCGCAGCAAGCCTCTCTACCGCGCGAGCCAAATCTTCTTTCAAGCTCGCGCCGGTTCACTTTGCCACCCTCGCCGTGATCGCGCTGTTCGTCGCGATGCGGCTGTGGCGCATTAGCGATTTCGCCCTGGATGGCGATGAAATCTTCAGCCTGGAGCTGGCGCGGTCGAGCTGGCATGAGCTGTTCGCCAAAGCTGTTCAGGACGCGATTCACCCTCCTCTGCTCTACATTCTGCTGAAGCCGTGGGTCGCCATCGGAGGCGATTCTCTGTTCTGGCTGCGCCTGTTTCCCGTCACCGCTTCCCTGCTCTGCCTGCCGGTCGTGTTCGCCATTTGCCGGGACCTGGAGATTTCCCCCGCCGCCCGCAATCTGGCGATCGGCATCGTGGCGGTGCATCCCTACGCGATGTACTACTCGCAGCACCTGCGCATGTACAGCCTGCTGATGCTGGCGGCGCTCCTCTCGGCCTGGCGCTTCGAGCGTTACCTGAACCACCCTTCGGTCCGTAACCTGGCGCTGCTGGCCGCGGCGAACCTGTTTCTGGGTTACACGCAATATTATGGATGGTCCGTACCGCTGCTGGAGTTCGTCTATCTGCTATGGAAACGCTGGAATCCGCTTCCGTTCCTGGTATCGACGTCGGCCGCGGTGCTGCTGTTCCTTCCTTGGGTGATTGCCGCGGGGCATGTGTTGCACGGCCGGGGATTGGAGCAGAACCTGGGCTGGATCAGCAAGCCCAGCTTCAACGACCTGAACTGGTACTGGGTGGATCTGTCCGGCTTCGCCGAGTTTCCCAAAATCGGCGGCACCGGGACACTATGGATGTTCCTGCTGTTCCTGCTGACCTATCGCCGCTATTCGGAAGAGCGGGTGCACTGGCTGATGCTTCTGTGGATCGCGCCCGCGCCTCTGGCCTGCGCTCTATCGCAGTTTCTGCCGCAATCCATCTGGGGTCACCGGCATCTGCTGTTCGCCATCTGGCCGTTGTTCCTCCTGTTTGCGGATTCGGTGTGGCGCTATCACCGCGTGCTGGGTTATGCGGTCACCGCGGCCGCCTGCGTCTGGGGCTTGTATGCCGCGCAATTTCATGCCGAGGACAATCGCAAACTGCCGTGGGACCTTCTGACGGTTCAAATGTTGACCAACGACCCTAGCACCGCCGGCGAGATTCCCGTCTACACCATCGACCCCTATCTCGACTATTCGATCCGCTTCGATCTGGACGCGCTGAAGACCGGCGACATCGGCCCCCTGGGCCCGCGCGTGGCCAAGCGCCGCGACCTGGCGCGTCTCAAAACCAAGGCCGCGCGATTCAAGGTGGTGAAGACTGAGAGCGTAGACCAGATTCACGGGGCCTATTTCTGGGTGGGATGGACTGATTCCTCGTGGCACGACAAGCTCACCCCGCCGGAGCTGCTGGAGCAGCGCGGCTGTGCGGGCGACCAGGAGATTACGCAATACGACAGCTCGCATCACGTGTGGCTCGCGCCCGTACAGTGTAAAAATTGAAATATGGAGCGGCGTGTCCGCTCCATGGTAATGAATGCCCGAAACATTTGATGCGATTATTGTCGGCGGCGGGCACAACGGCCTGGTGACGGCCGCCTACCTGGCTCGTGCCGGCCGCAAGGTGCTGGTGCTGGAGGCGCGGGAGCTGGTGGGCGGATGCGCGGTCACCGAAGAAATCTGGCCCGGTTATCGCGTCTCGACGGCATCTTATCTCTCCAGCCTCATGCAGGAGAAAGTCGTTCGCGACCTGGAACTCCCGCGCTTCGGCTACCAGGTCGACGCCAAGGATCCGGCGTTCTTCTCTCCCTTCCCCGACGGCCGCTACTTCTTCATGTGGCAGGACCGGGCGAAGACGCTGGCGGAGATCGGCAAGTTTTCGAAGCGCGATGCGGAAACGTACCCCAAGTACGAAGACCATCTGGAGCGGCTGGCGCAGGTGGCGGAGTCGCTGCTGCTGACCACCCCTCCCAACTTCCCTCCCGGCGGCATCGGCGATTTCATCGAATATCTTAGGCTCGCAGGCCGGCTGCGCGGATTGTCAAAAGCCGAAATCGTCGGGCTGGTTAAAATCTTCACGCAGAGCGCGGCGGAGTTTCTCGACGAATGGTTCGAATCCGAGCAGGTCAAGGTAACGCTCGCCACCGATGGCGTCATCGGGGCCAACGGCGGTCCTCGTTCGCCCGGCACAGCCTACATCCTGCTGCACCACTGCATGGGCGGCGTAAACGGCCATCGCGGCTTGTGGGGCTTTGTGCGCGGAGGCATGGGCGCGGTGTCGAACGCGATCGCGGATAGCGCACGCAGCCGCGGGGCCATCATCCGAACCAATGCAGCCGTCGGCAAGATCCTGGTCCGGGAAGGTAGGGCTACAGGCGTTGCGCTTGCCAACGGGGACGAGATCCAGGCCCGCGTCGTCGCCAGCAATCTCGACCCGCGCCGCACGTTTCTGCAAACCATGGACGCGGCGGATCTTCCTTCCGACTTCCTGGACGGCATCCGCAAGTTCCGCTCCGAGGGAACGTCGCTCAAGATGAACCTCGGGCTGACCGGTCTCCCGGAATTTAGATCGCTACCAGGGGCGCCTGGACCCCAGCATCGCGCCACCATGCACATCTGCCCCAGCGTCGAATACATTGAGCGCGCCTGGGATGACGCCAAGTACGGCCGGCCGGCGCAATCGCCTTTGATCGAGATGACGATCCCCACCATGTACGACTCCACGCTCGCGCCCGAGGGCCGCCACATCATGGGCATCTTCCTGCAATACGCGCCCTACACATTGAAGGACACTAACTGGGAGCGGGAGCGCATCCGCTACACAGAGCGCATTCTCGACGTGATCGAAGAATATTGCCCCAACATCCGCTCCATCATCGAACACAAGCAGACGCTGACCCCGCTCGATCTGGAGCGCCGCTTCGGCATCACGGGCGGCAATATTTTTCATGGCGAGATGTCGCTCGACCAGATGTTCGTGCTGCGGCCCCTGGCCGGCTGGGCGAGCTACCGTACGCCGGTTCGCGGCCTGTATCTTTGCGGCTCCGGAGCGCATCCCGGAGGCGGCGTCATGGGCGCGCCCGGGCACAACGCCGCGCGGGAAATTCTGCGCGACTGGTAAGCTGGGCTTATGCTGCTGAAGTGCCTGCTGCTCTTGTGCGCTGCGGTCGTAATTTACGCCGCAGACCCTCCGCAAAAGACCTTCCCGTTCCCCTACACGCAGGAGGATCTGCCCAACGGCCTGCGCCTGGTGACTATACCCACTGACTCGCCCAACCTGGTCTCGATTTACATCGTGGTCCAGACCGGCTCACGCAATGAGATCGAGGCGGGCAAGACCGGATTTGCCCATCTGTTCGAGCACATGATGTTTCGCGGCACCGACGCCTATCCTCCGCAGAAGTACGACGAGGTGCTGAAGCGCGCCGGAGCGGCATCCAACGCCGACACCAGCAGCGATCGCACCACCTTTCACACGACATTTTCCAAAGAGGACCTCCCGGCCATCCTGGCCATGGAGGCCGACCGCTTTCAGCACCTGAAATACACGCAAGAGGTGTTCAAGACCGAAACCGGTGCGGTTCTGGGCGAATACAACAAGAACAGCGCCAATCCGGGCCAAAAGATGGAGGAGGTGCTGGCTGACACAGCCTTCGACCGGCATACCTACAAGCACACCACCATGGGCTTCCTGGCAGACGTGAAGGACATGCCCGCGCAATACGACTACAGCATCAAGTTCTTCGACCGCTATTACCGGCCCGAATACACCACCATCATCGTGGCCGGCGACGTGGATGCGAAGCAGGTTCGCGCCCTGGTCGACAAGACTTTCGGCGGCTGGCAAAAGGGCTCCTACCATCCGGACATCCCGGTCGAGCCCAAGCAGCAAGGTCCGCGCGAGGCGCACGTCGATTGGCCCTCGCAGACGCTGCCGATGCTGACCATCGCTTATAAGGGACCGGCGTATACCGACACCCAGAAAGACACCGCCGCGTTGGATGTATTCGCCACGCTGGTGTTCGGACCGAACTCGGAGCTGTATCAAAAACTGGTAGTCAAGGAGCAAAAGCTGGACTCGCTCGGCGCCAACGCGCCTTCGAGCGTCGATCCGGATCTGTTCAGTATCCGCGCACGCTTGAAGCACGCCGAAGACATGGCGGCCATCCGCAAGGAGATCCTCGATACCGTCGCGCGCTTCCAGAACGAGCTGGTTCCCGCGGCCAAGCTCGAAGCCGTGAAGAAGCGCGAGCGCTACGGCTTCACCATCCGCCTGGACAACAGCGAGAGCGTGGCCTCCACCGTAGCCGAGTACGTGGCTTTAACACGGACGCCCGACACGATCGACAAACTGTACTTGCAATATGGCGCGCTCACCCCGGAGGATCTGCGCGAAATGGCCCGCAAGTACCTGATCGAGTCAGGACGGACCATTGTGACCCTCACAGGAGCTGCGAAATGAAATGGCTGGCATCCCTGCTGATCGCTCCCGCTCTCATGGCTCAAATGCGGACTGTCGCACTTCCCGGTAACTCGCCCGTAGTCACGCTCCGGCTGGTGTTAACGACCGGCGCGGCGCAGGACCCTCCCGATAAACCCGGGCTCGCCCGTCTGACCGCGGAGATGCTCTCCGGCGGCGGCACCAAAGACATGACGCACGACCAGATTGTCGATGCGCTGTTCCCCATGGCGGCATCCGTCGGGAGCCAGGTGGATCAGGAGATGACGGTGTTCTCCGGCGCCACGCACGTCGACAACCTGGAGGCGTACTACAAGATTTTCCGCGCCATGCTGCTGGAGCCGGGCTGGCGCGAGGACGACTTCCGCCGTTTGAAAGACGCCGCCATCAACTCGCTGCGCGTGGGGCTGCGCGGCAATAACGACGAAGAGCTGGGCAAGGAGGTGCTGTTGAGCGAGCTCTATGCGGGCACTCCTTATGGCCATTACAGCGTCGGCACAGTCTCCTCGCTCCAGAAAATCACCATCGAAGATCTGAAGGAGTTCTACAAGCAGCACTACGCGCAAGCGCACCTGATCATCGGCATCGCCGGAGGATACAAGCCGGAGTTTCTGGACCGCCTGAAGAAGGATTTCGCGGCGCTTCCGGCGAAGGACTCCGCTCCCGCGATTGCGATTCACCCGCCGGCGATTCCGCACACCCACGCTTTGATCGTGGAGAAGTCCACGCGCTCGGTAGCGTATTCCTTCGGCTTCCCCATCGACGTCAGGCGCGGCGATCCCGATTATCCAGCCCTGCTGGTGATGCAATCCTACTTCGGCCAGCATCGCGATAGCGGTGGGCGCTTGTTCCAGCGCATTCGCGAGGTTCGCGGCATCAACTACGGCGACTACGCTTACATCGAATATTTCCCGCGCGGAGGGCAAGTGTTGGAGCCTCCGCCGAACGTGGCTCGATCCAGCCAGGCCTTTCAGATCTGGATTCGTCCCGCCGAGCCGCCCCAAGCCGCATTTACTCTGCGCCTGGCCGTTTATGAGCTGAACAAGCTGGTGAAGGACGGCATCCCGCAGGAGGATTTCGATCGCACCAAGGAATTCCTAAGCAAATACGTCAATGTGCTGACCAAGACCAAGCGCGCCGAGCTGGCCTACGCGATCGACAGCATGTACTACGGCATCCCGAATTACAACACCTACGTCAAGACCGCGCTGGCGAAGCTGACACGGGAGCAGGTCAACGCCGCCATCCGCAAGCACCTGCGCGTGGACCGGCTGCAGATTGTCGCCGTCAGCGCCAACGCCGCCGAGCTGAAGAAGCAGATTGCCGGCGCGGGCCCATCCACCATCGAGTACAATTCGCCCAAGCCCGCCGCGGTTCTGGCCGAAGACAAGATTGTCGGCTCCTACGACATTGGCCTGCGGCCGGAAGACATCGACATCGTCCCGGTGGACCAGATCTTCGAGTAGAAGTGTTCGAGTAACCGGACGAAACAATTACAGCGCGCCGGCTATCCAACCTTGTGACGCAGAAGTTCGCGATGAAAGGAGCAAACTATGAAACGCGTGATCACCTTGCTGGGCGGTGTGGGCCTAGCGATTTTGGCTGGCACATTCGCTCTGACTTCGCCTGCGGGAGCAGCCAACACCACAATGACGGGCAAGATCAGCGACAGCAATTGCGGGGCCAGCCACGCAAAGATGCTCGCGCAGCACTCCGGTTGGACCGACCGTGATTGCACGCAAGGATGCATCAAGGGCGGCGCCAAGTACGTCTTTGTCGATCCGAGTGGGAAGGTTTACAACATCTCCAACCAGAACGCGTCGGGCTTGAGCAAGTACGCCGGTGAGGATGCGAAGGTGACCGCGGACTTCAGCGCCAGCACCATTACCGTCTCCAAAATCGCAGCCGCGAAGTAAGCGCGAAAACCGCTTGCTTGCGCGCGCGGCTCTGCAAGAGCCCCCCGGGGAGCCGTATACCGCCGTTATTCTTCGGCGATCTCCGCCAGGTCCTCGGCGCGGTTTTCAAAGCGGGTGAAGGCCCCGATGAAACGTAGCGGAACGATGCCGATGGGGCCGTTGCGTTGCTTGGCGATGATCAGGTCGGCCAGGCCTTTGACGTCCTCGCGGTCGCGCTTGTAGACTTCTTCGCGATAAATGAACCCGACCAGGTCGGCGTCCTGCTCAATCGATCCGGAGTCGCGCAGGTCGCTCAGTTGCGGCTTGTGATCTCCAGGGCGCGTTTCTGACGCCCGGCTCAACTGCGACAGCACGATGAACGGCACGTCCAGGTCCTTGGCCATCAGCTTCAGTCCGCGCGAAATCGCGCTGACCTCCTGATTGCGATTCTCGCTGCGGCCGCGGCTGCTCATCAGTTGCAGATAGTCGATCACCACCAGGTCCAGGCCGTGCTCGCTCTTTAATCGCCGCAACTTGGAGTGCACATCCATCAAATGCACGCCCGCGGTGTCATCGATGAACAAGGGAGCCTCAGTCAGATCGGCCAGCGCCACCTGCAGCTTCCGCCGCTCCTCTTGATTCAAGAACCCGGCGCGATACTTGTGCTGATCCACGCGCGCGGCCGAACAAAGAAGACGGGTCAGCAGGCTGGACGACGACATTTCGAGCGAGAACACGGCCACGGATTTGCGCATCCTGGGGTGTGACGCCACGTGCTGCGCGATGTTCAGCGCCAGCGCGGTCTTTCCCATGGAAGGACGCGCGGCCAGGATAAACAGCTCACCGCCGTTCAACCCTCCGGTCATTTCGTCGAACTTGGCGAAGCCGGTGCTCAGCCCGCGCACGCGCTGGCTGGGATCCAGGAACGCGCCGACGCCGCCGGGAAATTTTTCGATAATCGCCGCCGGCGAGCTCAACTGGTCCTTGGTCCGCGACTCGCCCAGCTTCAGCAGCGTTTCTTCGGTGGAGGCCAGAATCGCCTCCGGCTCCTCTTCGCCGATCAGGCAGCGGTTGATCACCGCCTGCGCGTTGAAGATCAGCTTGCGCAGCGTGGACTTGTCCTTGACGATGCGGACATAGCCGTCCAGGTTCGCCAGCGCGGGAAGGCCTTCGTCGAGCGAAATCAGGTAGGACAGCCCGTCCACCGATTCGAGCTGGCCCTGCTTCATCAGCTCATCGGCCAGCGTCACGCGGTCGATGTGCTGGCCGCGGTCGTAGAGATCGCGCATGCGCAGGAAGATGCGCCGGTGCTTCTCCAGGCTGAAGTCGTCCACATCCAGGACGCCGGCCACCTGGAGATACACGGAGTCATTCAGCAAAATGGAGCCGAGCACAAAGCGCTCCGCGTCCGGATTTGCCGGGAGTCCTTTTTCAAGGGCGAGATCAGGGGAAGCCATCATACTGCCGATCCCGGGGGAGGAAAAACAATTCCTTGCGAATGCAGTTCGCCTCTGGGGGCCTACCTGGACGCGCTGGCTCCTGGGCCCGTTCCTTTACCCGTAGCGGCCGGAGCCGCCGGAACAGCCACGATGGTCGCGGTCAGAATCCGGTCCAGCTTGGGATACCTTTGGTCGACGAACGCTTTCCCGCCCGTTTCGAACGAGCGCTGCTGCGTGGAGGTATCGCCGTAGGCGTTGTAGAGCTTGTCGGCGTTTTCCATCCCCTCCACCACCTCGCCGATGGGCGTGAATCCCAGCGGATCCAGGTAGGCGTTGTCCACCAGGTTGATGAACAGCGTGGTGCTGCGGGTGTTCGGACCGGAGGTGGCAAAGCTGATTCGGCCACGCTTGTTCGATTCCTTGCGCGGCTCATCCGGGATGGCGGCGTTCGACCACGCCTTGGTCACCTCCGGTCTGGCGCTGATACCGAACTGCGCCATGAAGTTGGGCATGACGCGGTAGAACGGGCAATTCGTGAAGAAGCCTGCGCGAACCAGATTATAGAAGCGGTCCACCCCTCGCGGGGACCAGGCGCGCGTAAGCTCAATGACGATATCGCCCTTGGTGGTCGCCAGCTTGACGCGGGAGACTGCCGGAGCGGTGCGGTTCAGGCTGGCCGGATTAAGCAGGTCGCCGTTGGACGCAGCGGGTGCGGCTTTAGCGGCTGATTTTGCCGGTGCGGTCGACTTGGTCGCGGTCTGCGCGAAGGCTGCCGTGGAAAGAAGGAGTACAAGCAAAGCTTGTTTAGGGAAGGCTTGTTTAAGAAAAGCTCGGTGCATGACGATGGACCATTTTACCGCGCCGGGCGTCCGGGTGGGATTGTGCGTAGGAAATAAGCCGAGCTCAGGAGATCAAACGACCTCAGGAAATCAGTCGGAACGTGGCGTCCGCCGCCAGCAGGCCGATCGTGGATCCGATCGCCGCTCCGGCCAGCACGTCGGTCAGGAAGTGCATGCCCAGCAGGATCCGCGAAGCCGCCACGCTGGCCGCGCAGAACAGCAGGCCGGGCAGCATGATGGGATAGAACTGGCTCAGCGCCAGCGTCACGGCAAAAGCCGTGATGGTATGGCCGGAGGGGAACGAAAATTGATCGGGAGGCAACAAGGTGGCCCAGCAATGTGGTTCCATCGCGCAGGGCCGCTTCCGCCCGATGGCCCGCTTCAACTTGCGGAACAGCAGGATTCCGAGTCCCACCGCGACCAGCGCCGTCAGGATGGCCCAAAACCGCTCCCGTCCTCCGAACATCGCGATGAATCCGCCCATGGCGTACCACAGCCAGCCGTCGCCGCCGCGGGTGGCCGCGATCATCCAGATTCTCAGCCAGCGAGGCGCCGGCCACTGGTTGACTCGCCGCATCAGGCGATAATCCGCGCGGGCACCGAAGCCGATGACCGCGCGAGCAACCCTAGTACTGCCCGTCCGCGCTGCCGTGAGTGCAGGGGAAGCCGCCATGCTATCTTTTTACTGCCCTTGCATGACATGGGCGTGACGCTGGTATAAAACAATGATGACGACAATTGATTTCATCTTCTTCGATGCCGGCGGAGGCCATCGTTCCGCCGCCACCGCGTTGAAATCCGTCATCGACCTGCAGAATCGCCCGTGGAATATACGACTGGTCAATCTTCAGGTGATCCTCGACCAGTTGGATGTCTTTCGCAAAGTCACCGGCATCCGCCTGGAGGATCTCTACAACAAGGCTTTGGCCAAGGGCTGGACGTTGGGCTCGGCTCAGGGCATCGCGCTGATTCACGCGGTGATCCGGCTCAATCACAGCTCCATGGTCGCGATGATGAAGAGGCACTGGGAGGAGACCCGGCCGGAAATGGTCGTTTCCCTGGTACCGAACTTCAACCGGGTACTGCATGAGAGCCTCGCCGCAACCTTACCCGCGGCGCCCTTCACAACCATCTTAACCGACTTCGCGGATTTTCCACCGCATTTCTGGATGGAACAACAACCCCAATACTTGGTTTGCGGCACGCCGAAGGCCGTGGAGCAGGCCGCCTCCCTCGGCTACCCTCCCCAGCGCGTTTTTCCCGTCTCCGGCATGATTCTGCGGCCCAATTTCTACGACCCGGTGACCGCGGATCGCGCCGCGGAACGAATCAAGCTGGGCCTCGAACCCAACCGGCCCACCGGTCTGGTGCTGTTTGGCGGGCAAGGCTCGGGCGTGATGCTGGAGATCGCGCGCCGGCTTCCCGATGTGCAGCTCATCTTGATCTGCGGCCGGAATCAGAAACTGGCGGAAATGTTGCGAGCCCTGCCGGCCGCTGCCCCGCGCTTCGTCGAAGGTTTTACCTCCGAGATCCCCTATTACATGCACCTCTCGGATTTCTTCATCGGCAAGCCCGGCCCCGGTAGCATCAGCGAAGCCGTCGCCATGCATCTGCCGGTGATCGTTTCCTGCAACGCGTGGACGCTGGCACAGGAGCGATACAACGTCGAATGGGTCCGGGAGCGCGAGGCCGGCCTGGTGGTCTCCAACTTTCGCCAGATCGGCTCGGCGGTCCAATCCTTGCTCGAAAAGCTGGAGCGCTACCGCGCCAACGTGGCCAAAATCGAGAATCGCGCGGTGTTTGAGATCCCGGAGATCCTGGCCAAAATCCTCGCCGCAGGCCCGGCTTAATAACCGCTTGCTGCGCGCGCGGCTCAGCAGGTCCGGCGCGTTACCGAGCCGCGACCGGGGTGCCCCTGGGCCGAGCGGTTTTCATCGCAACGCCGGAATCTCGCGCCCCTTCATCAACCCGCACACTTCCCGTATATCGGTATCCAGCGCACGATCCTGGTCCACAAAGGCGCTGGCGCCGCGCAGGGCGCGGTAAATCGACCGCGTCCCCGCGCCCATCCGCCCAGCACCGTTTTGAAGGTCGCCATTACGCACGTCGCCGCTGCGCAAATCGACAGCCTGCGCTCCGGCCAGCAGTGCGATCGCTGTGGCGCTGCGCAGCAGCTCGATCATATCCATCGCCGTCATCGCCGAGTGCGTTCCCAGGCTCACGATGTCCTGGTTGAACTGTTCCGTGGGAAGCGTGTGGATCAGGCTCGGCGCGCTCCAGTGGCGAATGGCGGTCACCAGGCTGGTATGCGTAATCTGCACTCCTTTGAAGCCCTGGTACAGGCCCGGATGCGGGCTCAAGGACGGCGGCAAGCCGCCCGAGAATCGCTCATCCATCAACAGCGCCAGCAGCGAATGCTGCCAGTTCGCCAGGTTGGCCAGATCGAGCTTCAACCCGTCCATCGCGCGAGCAATGTGTGCGCCGAAGAAGTTCCCGGTGTGGTAGACCCGATCGGTTGACGGATCGATCAAAGGATTGTCGTTGACCGAATTGGCTTCTCGCTCCACCACGGTGGTGACTTGCTCCAGGCTTTCGAGCATCGGACCCAGCCCCTGCGGCGCGCAGCGGATCGAGTACGGACTCTGGATCGCTTCGCTGGCCGGAACCACGTCGTGCAGCTCATGGGCTCTCCTGCCGGCTTCCTTCACTCCTTGCCGGATCTCCTCCAAAGGCCGGGTGAGCGAGGAGCCGAGCAGCAACGAGTTCAGCATCTCCGCCACGCGGAATTGGCCGGGATGGTGCTTGGCCAGATGGATCGCGGGATGGAAATAATCCGGCGAAGCGCCCAAAGCCTCCGCGGTCATGGCCAGCGCGCCCAGCGTCAGCCGGAACAGGTAGGCCGCTTCATCTACCACCAGAGCCGCTACACCGGTCATCACCGTGGTGCCGTTCAGCAGCGCCAGTCCTTCTTTAGCTTCCGGCCTGAGCAGAGGGATGTGTTCCCGCTGCAACGCCTCCGCTGCGGGAACGCGAGCGCCCCGATAGAACACTTCCCCGCCCCCGCACATCGCCCGCGCAATGTAGGCCGACGGGGACAGATCGCCGCTGGCGCCGACGGATCCGAACCGCGGCACTACCGGCGTGATTCCGCAATTCAACAAGTCGAGCAGCCGCTCGATCACCACTTCCCGCACCGCGGAAAGCCCGCGAGCCAGGGCATTGGCGCGCAGCAGGATCGCCGCGCGGACCACTTCTTCCGGTAATGGATCGCCGGCCCCGCAGCAGTGGTACTCGATCAGGTTGCGCTGGTGGTGCGCCAGCTCACCGTCGGGAATCACGAAGCGCACGTTGCCGCCGAAGCCGGTATTGACGCCGTAGATCACCTCGCCGTCGTTGAGCTTGCGCTCCAGCGTCTCGCGTCCCTTGCGAATCCGCTGGCGAAAATCAGAATCTGTGCTGAGTGAAACCGCACGATGCAGGCGCGCGATGGCCACGATGTCATTCAATTGCAGCTCTTCGGGATAGATCGTAAAGCCAACCGCAGAGCCAGTCATGGTATTCATATCCTTGCTTCCTCGATACAGGTCGCCTGCAGAAAGCTCTCCAGGTCCTCCTCTTTCATCTCCGGCTCGCCCGGAGCCACGTTGTCCAGCTTGCCCTCTTTCATCCATTGCTCCAGTTCCTCTACCAGTTGGTACAGATGCTCGAAAGACTCCACCACAAACACCAGCGGCTGATAATGGTCGATCTCAAAACTCTGGTTGATCACCCATTCGAGTCGAATCGGGTAGCGCTGGACCTGGGCGGATTCGATCGAGTGCTCAATCTCGCCGTAGGAGCTGAGCAGGCCGCTGCCGTAGACGCGCAGGCCCGCGGGCGTTCTCATAAGCCCGAATTCGATGGTGAACCAGAAGAACCGCGCCAAGGCCTTGACGATGTTCGTAAGCCTCTTTAGCCGAATGTCGCCGGACATTCGGCTTCCCGACATTTGTCTTGCTAACAGGGCCGCCGTATGCGCGCAATCGCCCAGCCGCACCAGCGTCGCGGCGAACCGCCGGTCCGTATGCATGGGCACGTGGCCGGCGACGTCGTGGAAAATGTCGGGTTCCGGCAGGTAATCCAGGCGATCGCTGGGCCGGATCGTGATGGTGGTGGGAAACTCGCGGTTGCGCAGGCAATCGAAGAACACGAATGCCGGGACGTAGCCGCTGACGGCCTTGGCTTGGAACCCGGTGCGCGGCCCGAGCTGAAGATTAATCTCCTCCAGGCGCGGGATGCGATCCGGGCTCAGGCCCAGCGCTTCGATCCCGCTCAGGAACCGCTCATTGGCGTATTGCTGCCAGCGTGGCTTCAGCCGCGCGTAGAGCCTGCGCCAAGCTTCCTGATTTTCCGCCGAATAGCGCTCATAGCGCTGGTCAATGAATAGTTCCGACGCGAGAGCCGGCATAACCGCCTACCGCCTCCATTTATAGGATGCAACGCCGGGCGGTCCGGTAGCACTAGCCTCAGTAAGTGATTTGACGGCGGGTTTCAACCGGGCCGTCAGCCACTGGCATGATCTTCGTCGTCGGCCAGGGAAACCACAAATACGGGTTGCCGACAACCCGTCAACTTGAATTGCGTGATCTAGCGTTATTGGCCCAAGCGCCTCACTGCGCCGTGTCGTTCATTCCGGGACAGGGTTGAATCGTTCTCGTTCTCTTGACATTCTTGCCGCCCGCCCGATACTCTTTAGGAGTGAGGGCAGTAGTTCTGAACCCCTCACGGTCTCGGTTACCGCCAAGGTGTAATTCCTTCCGAGTCTAAAGCAATTGTCAAAATTTGAATCTTGAGGTGGCAAGTGCGCGGCGTATTCCGCCCCGACATGCCATCCGGTTCCACAGAAAGGAAAATCCATTGAAACCTGAAGACCCCATCGCCGCGATCGTCGACGCACTCGCCTCCCAACAGCGGCAGGGCGAGACCTCGCTCATTGTCAGACTCGAACCCAGCCTCATCCAGGACGCGATGAACGCTCTCCGAGGCTACAGAAAGTTATTCGCTCCAGTTGTTCCTGGTCTAACCGATACAGCGCCAATTTACGCAGCTTACGAGCAGATGCGACAGGCTCACGAGGCCCAGCGCACCATTTTGCTGTTAGTCGAATGCCACACGATCCAGGAGTTCCGTGAAGCTCTTGGTCGGATGCCGATTCGAAAGTCTTCTGAGTGGCGCGCTTTTTTCAACGAAGGATCCGACGGTCTCTACTAGCCGTCCTCCGGTCCGACTCAAGTTCTGGCGTCTTGCAGATTGCGCAATTGGCGCATACCCCAGATCGTCAGCCGGATTGTCGGCGACTCGGCGAAAGGGTCCGCCCGAATCCCCCGTGCCGTGCTCCTCCCGTCACTTGACGCATGGCAACCTATCCGCTCATCTGACATGGAGGCCGGCGGAAGGCTGACCCCCGCAAGTTGGCCCTGCCCCGAGTTCATAGGAGACTCCGGGTCCGATCGTCAAGCGCAAGCTTGGCGAATGGCCGGGGCGTAGCGGAAAGATTCCAAATCCCCCTTACGCGTTCAGCGTCTGTGCCGATCCCCTCCGCTGGGCCAGCCGCGCCAACGCCTTGTCGAACGTCACCAGCGTGGCGGCTTCTTTTTCCGCGAAGGCCGCCAGATAAGCGTCCATGATCGCTTTGGTCGCGGCCTTCTTGGAGAAGTCAGCCAGCGTTAGCCGCAGGGCCGGATCGAGCCCCCTGGGCTCGGTCGCGAATTCCACGCGCGGGTCCTCGCTCCAGCGGTCGTAGACCGCCAGCGCAGCCTCGACGTTGAGGACGCTCTCGCCCATCACCAGGTTGTTCGTCAACAGGCGCAACAGGCCCAGTTGCGTGACTCGGCAAAACAGCAGCCTGGTTTTGTGCCGCGGCGCTGACTCGAGCCACCGGTACGCCGCATTCGAGTAGGGATGGATGTTCCAAGAGAGCGCCAGCCAAACGTTGATGTCAATCAAAAAGGAGGTCATAAGGGTTCTCCTCTTTGGGGCAAAGCGGCCCAGGCGAACCCTTACCTTGAACCAGCGGAGCGGTTACGTAGCGACCCTTCCGGCGGCGCTTCACCGGAACCAGCCGCGCCCTCGGCTCGCCGTGTTTGGTGATGACAATGCCCTCCTCGGGCAGATCGTCCAGCAGGGATAGAATCCGGCGGCGCAGTTCGGTGGCGTTCAGGTCCATACCGTTATTGTATCGCCCAGAGTGTACGTTGAGGTGTACACCTCGCCCACCGCTCGGCAGCCGCCTTGAATTCTCCCCGCCCGGAACGATATCCTGAAAGGTCCCCTCATGCCTTCCATAGACGTTCCGCTAACCCAGGCCGGTTTCGGCCAAACCCTTCGCAAGGACGCATGGTGGAGGGAGCCGCTGCTGGTCTTCCTCGGGTACATGACCTTCCTGGTGTACGCCACCTGGGCGTGCATGCAGGGCGTGCATTACACCTGCACGGCGGTTTGCGGCGGCGCGGATTATCTCTCGCCGTTTTATTCGCCGCTGATCTTCAAGACCGCGCCCTCCTGGTGGCCCAGCGCGCTGATCCCGTTTTCGATGGGTCTGCTGGTGCTGCCGTTCCCTGGCTTGTTCCGCTTCACCTGCTACTACTATCGCGGCGCTTACTATAAGGCCTTCTGGGCCGACCCAATCTCCTGCACGGTGGGTGAGCCGCGCAAAACCTACTGGGGCGAGCGAACGTTTCCCCTGATCTTGCAGAACGCCCATCGCTACATGCTGTACTTCGCGATCGCGCTGATCGTCATCCTGGCGCATGACGGCTGGAACTCGCTGTGGTTCACCGCGGCGGATGGAACCACGCACTTCGGGCTTGGCGTGGGCTCACTGGTGCTGATCCTCAACCCGGTCCTGCTGGGCCTGTATACCTTTGGGTGCCACTCCTTCCGGCACCTGATCGGCGGACGCGTGGATGAGATTTCCAAGAGCCCCGTGCGCAAGTCCTGTTACGACTGCGCCTCGGGTCTCAACAAGCAGCACATGCGCTGGGCCTGGATCAGCATGTTCTTTGTCGGATTCGCGGACCTGTACGTGCGCCTGTGCGCCGCTGGCGTCTGGACCGACTGGAGAATCTTCTAAAACTTCGATGTCAGATTACCCGATACACGATTACGACGTCCTGATAGTGGGCGCCGGCGGAGCAGGCCTGCGGGCTGCGATTGAATCCTCCGCGCAAGGCGCCAAAACCGGCGTCGTCACCAAGTCCCTGCTGGGCAAGGCGCACACGGTCATGGCCGAGGGCGGCATGGCTGCGGCGATGGGCAACGTGGATGACCGCGATAGCTGGAAGGTCCACTTCGCCGACACCATGCGCGGCGGACAGTACCTGAACAACTGCCGCATGGCGGAGATTCACGCCAAGGAAGCGCCGGCTCGCGTGCGGGAGCTGGAAGCGTGGGGCGCGGTTTTCGACCGCACCAAGGACGGCAAGATCCTGCAGCGCAATTTCGGCGGTCATCGCTATCCGCGTCTGGCGCACGTGGGCGACCGCACCGGCCTCGAAATGATCCGCACCCTGCAGGATCACGGCATCCATGAAGGCATTGACTTCCACATGGAGACCACCATCGTGAAGCTGCTGCTGGATGGCGGCCGCTGCGTGGGCGCTTTCGCCTACGATCGCGAGCGTGGACGCTTCCGCATCTTCCACGCCAAGGCAGTGGTGCTGGCTACCGGCGGAATCGGCCGGGCGTTTCAGGTGACGTCGAATAGTTGGGAATACACCGCCGATGGGCATGCGCTCGCCTACCAGGCCGGTGCTGCCCTGCTGGACATGGAGTTCATTCAGTTCCACCCCACCGGGATGGTCTGGCCACCCAGCGTCAAAGGCATTCTGGTCACCGAAGGCGTCCGCGGCGAAGGCGGAGTGTTGCGCAACAAAGAGGGCAAGCGCTTCATGTTCGACGACATTCCGGCGAACTACAAGTCGCAGACCGCCGACAGCGAGGACGAAGGCTGGCGCTACACGCAGGGCGACAAGAGCGCCCGCCGGCCGCCGGAGCTGCTGACGCGCGATCACGTCGCCCGCTGCATCAATCGCGAGGTCAAGGCCGGCCGCGGCAGCCCGCACGGGGGGGTGTTCCTGGACATCGCCTGGATCAAGGAAAAGCTGCCGAATTCGGTGGAGCACATCAAGAAAAAACTGCCCAGCATGTACCACCAGTTCAAGCAACTCGCCGACATTGACATTACGCAGGAGCCGATGGAGGTCGGCCCCACCACGCATTACATGATGGGCGGAGTGCAGGTGGATGCGGAGTCGCAGATGTCGACGGTGCCGGGGTTATTTGCCGCGGGTGAATGCGGCGCCGGGTTGCATGGAGCCAATCGCTTGGGCGGCAATTCGCTCTCGGATCTTCTGGTTTTCGGCAAGCGCGCCGGCGAGTACGCCGCCAAGTTCGCCAAGACCAGCGGCACGACCCAGATTCCGATGGCCCAAGTGGAGGCCGCGGCCAAAACCGCTCTGGAGCCGTTCGAGCGCGGGGCCTCCGGCGAAAATCCCTTCGCGATCCAGCATGAGCTGCAGCAATGCATGCAGGGCCTGGTCGGCATCGTGCGGACTGAAGACGAGATGCGGCAGGCGCTGGAGAAGATCGCGGCTCTGCGCGTGCGCGCCGCCAAAGCCGGCATCACCGGCAATCGCGAATACAACAACGGCTGGCACACGGCGATGGATCTGGACAATCTTCTGACCGTGTCGGAGATCGTGGCCAAGGCGGCGCTGGAGCGCAAAGAAAGCCGTGGCGCGCAGTTCCGCGACGATTATCCCGAAAAGAGCGAGGAGTGGGGCAAGTACAATCTCCGCATCACGCAGGGCTCCGGAGGAGCTCCTAACGTGGAGAAAACCTCCATCGTCCCAGTCCCCGCCGAGTTGAAAGCTATCATCGAGGAGCAGGCGAAATAGATGGCCACCGCAACCTTTCGCATCTGGCGCGGCGATTCCAAGCAAGCCGGATTCAAAGACTACACGACCGAAGTTTCCGAAGGCATGGTGGTGCTCGACGTGGTGCACAAGATTCAAGCCGAGCAAGCCAACGATCTCGCCGTGCGCTGGAACTGCAAGGCTGGCAAGTGCGGGTCATGCTCGGCCGAGATCAACGGCAAGCCCCAAGCTGATGTGCATGACGCGGCTCAATACCCTTCCTTTGGATCAGCCGGTGACGGTCGAGCCAATGCACACCTTCCCGCACGTCAAGGATCTGGTCACCGACGTTTCCTGGAATTTCCGTGTCAAGGAGAAGATCAAGAAATTCCAGCCCCGCAAGCCCGACGCCGCCGACGGCACCTGGCGCGTGCAGCAGGCCGACGTCGACCGGCCGCAGGAGTTCCGCAAGTGCATCGAGTGCTTCCTGTGCCAGGACGTCTGCCACGTGCTGCGCGACCACCACATGCACGACAAATTCATCGGCCCGCGCTTCTTCGTGTATTCCGCGGCGATGGAGATGAACCCGATCGATTCGGCCGACCGCCTCAGCGACCTGCGCGAGACCGGCGGCATCGGCTACTGCAACATCACCAAGTGCTGCACCAAGGTATGTCCGGAGGAGATCAAGATCACCGACAACGCGATCATCCCGCTCAAGGAACGCGTCGTCGACGAGTTCTACGACCCGTTGGCGCGCCTGTTCAAAATGTTCAAATAGAGCATCGTGCTCTTCAATCAGATCAAGCTCCGCAACATCCTGTCCTTCACGGACACAACCGTGGAATTGCGGGGCTTGAATGTTCTGATTGGCCCAAACGGGGTGGGCAAGAGCAATCTGGTCGAGGTGATGGCGCTGCTGCATGCGGCCCCGACGGACCTCCAGACCATGATCGTGCAACTGGGCGGCGCCCGCTGGGTCCTGTCGCTGGCGGGGCCCGCCCCCTCCCCAATTGGCAGAATCGACTGTGGGATCGTGACGGGGGCAGGGGTGGAGTATTCGCTCGAGTTCTCGGAGAGCGCGGCGGGCTTCACGATTCTGGAGGAGCGGTTGGCGCCGGAGGGCGGCGGCTCCAGCCACTTCGAACGCTTATTCGAGCAAGTGAAGATCGGCGCGTTTGTCGGCAGCGTTTCGATCAACCAGTCGGTTCTGGCTCTCTACAAGAACCCCGCTGATACGACTCCAATTACGGAGGTCGGCCGCAGCTTCGAGCGGATCAGGATCTACCGTGAGTTCCGGACATCAGGTCCCTACGCTGCTGCCAGGAGCGGGGTGTCCTCGTCTGTCACGAAAGATTTCTTGCACGATGGTGGCGATAATCTCGCCGTCGTCCTTCACGAACTCGACTTCAAAGGAGCCCACGAGCGGATTCGAGCATACCTGGGCCAGTTCTGCGAACGCTTTGGAGACGTGAAGACCCGACTCAACGGCCCGATCATGGGAATCTTCATGCAGGAGAGCGGCCTGCGCGAGCCGTTGTCCGCGATGCGACTATCCGACGGCACTCTGAAATTTCTTTGCCTCCTGGCGGTCCTGCTCAATCCCGATATTCCCCCTCTGATCTGCATTGAGGAGCCCGAGGTCGGCTTGCACCCGGACGCAATCAGAATCGTTGCAGACGCTCTAGTGGAGGCGTCGGAGCGGACGCAACTTATCGTAACGACTCACTCCGAAGCTCTGATTGACGCTCTTTCGCACCGCCCCGAAGATGTGCTG
>CAWISY010000050.1:0-24695 GCA_963838455.1 Bryobacterales bacterium | reverse complement strand
GGCTGAAGCTCGTGCAAAGTTTCTGGCGCCACTGACGTCACCGGGGGAGCCGCTAGACGAAAGCTTCGAAGCAGAGACCCGATCACGCTTCACTAAATCCTTGGCTTTCACCCGTCGCCCGCTAGTCCGACTGGCACCGGTAACAGGTCAGGCCCTTGGAGCGCCAGTTAACCACGGGGTGCCCAGTTAACCAACGTGGGTGCCGTCCAGAGAGCTTCGGAGAATTTGGCCCAGTAGCGCTGGGGCGGGCCCTCGAGCCGACTGAGCGCCAGGTGCGGAGAGCACGGAAACTGCCCGTTCTTCGGAATCCCCGCGGGACTCTTGCTAAGCCGCAGTTAACCAACGGGGAAAGTAAGTTAGCGGAAAAGGTTTGGCTCCTCAGGTAGGATTCGAACCTACAACCCTTCGGTTAACAGCCGAATGCTCTACCGTTGAGCTACTGAGGAGCAACGCAAGGCGGGCAGTTCTCATTACAGCAGAATGACCCCGCCAGAGTCAAACTTTTGCGCGATGATTTGGAGCGATTCTTGGGGGCTGCGCGCACGCGGTATCGTAGAGAGAGCATGGACGATCAGGTATTCCGCAACCACGCGGATGCGGCTCTGGACGACTTATACAAGCGGCTCTCCCGCGCTTCGGACCAGCACGAGTTCGAGGCCGACTTCAACAACGGTGCGATGGCCATCGAATTCGAAGATCCGCCGGCCAAGTTCGTGGTCAGCCCCAACGCGCCGGTGCGCCAGATCTGGGTCTCGGCGCACTCGAAGAGCTTCAAATTGGACTGGGACGACGCGCGGCAGGCCTTCGTGCTCGCCTCCACCAAACAAACTCTGGCGGAAATGATGGGAGAAGCGATCGGCCAGCAGTTGGGCGAATCCGTGGTGCTGTAGCGCATGGCGGGCGTGTATCTGTCTTATCCGTTTTGTGCGCAGAAGTGCACCTACTGCAATTTCGCCTCCGGAGTGCAGCCGCGCGAGCTGGAGCGGCGCTACCTGGATACGCTGCGCCAGGAGCTGAGCGTAGTGCGATGGCCGTGGACACCGGAGACGGTTTACCTGGGCGGAGGGACTCCCAGCCAGATGGGTCCGGAAGCACTCGCCGGGCTGCTCAGCTTGATTCCGGGAAGGCCGTGGGCGGAGGCGACGATGGAGGCCGCGCCCGGTACGCTCGATCGAGCGAAGATTCAAGCCTGGAGGGACGCCGGGATCAATCGCGTCAGCCTGGGCGTGCAATCGTTCGAGCCTCGGGAACTGGCGCGCACGGGCCGCAAGCACACCGCGGAAATCGTCGAACGCGAGACAGCGCTGCTGCGAGCCGAGGGCCTCCAGAATTTCAACATCGACCTGATTGCGGGCCTGCCGGGGCAGACGCGGGCATCATGGAGCCAGTCGCTGGATTGGATCGCAAAGTTGGACGCGCCGCATGTGTCGGTGTATATGCTGGAGGTGGATGAAGACAGCCGCTTGGGCGCGGAAATCCTGGCGTTCGGAAAACGCTACGGTGCGGCGCATGTACCGACCGAAGACGCCATCGCCGAGTTCTATGAAACGGCGGTGGATCGGCTGGGCTCGATGGGAATCGCGCGGTACGAAATTTCGAACTTCGCGCGGGCAGGGAAGGAGTCGCGGCACAATTTGAAATACTGGCGCCGCGAGCCGTACCTGGGATTCGGCGCCGACGCGCACTCCTTCCATGGCGAATCCCGCTGGCAGAACGCGGAGACGGCGGCGGAATATGTGGAGCGTCACGCGCACGGATTGCCGTTTGCGGTTGAAAGCTTCGCGGCGCAGGCGGGCGAGAAGTTTTTCTTGGGACTCCGCCTGGCGCAGGGGATGGAAGGCGACTGGAGCGGCCACGAAGACGCGTTGGAACGCTTCGAGTCAGGCGGGTTGGTGGAGCGGGAAGGGAACCGGGTGCGGCTGACGCCGCGCGGCGTGCTCCTGTCGAATGAGGTTTTTGCCGAATTCTTATGATAGATCTGCGAAGCGACACAGTCACCAAGCCCACTGCGGCGATGCGGCGCGCCATGGCCGAAGCCGAAGTCGGCGACGACGTTTATGGCGAGGATCCGACGGTGAACCGGCTGGAGCAGCGCGCGGCGGAGATTCTCGGCAAAGAGTCCGCGCTGTTTGTTCCCACCGGCACCATGGGCAACACCATCGGGATCAAGGTGAACACCAACCACGGCGAAGAGGTGATTTGCGACGATCGCGCGCATATTCTCGATTGGGAGCTTTCGATGACGGCGTGGTTCTCGGGGTGCCTGGTGCGAACCGTGCCAACGGCCGACGGGATCCTCACCTGGACCGAGATCGAGCCGAAGCTGCGGCGCGGCAGCGGGCACAACGCCGCGACATCGCTGGTGCATCTGGAGCATCCGCACAACATGGGCGGGGGCACGCTGTATCCGCTGGAGGAAATCGACACGATTTGCGATCGAGCGCATGAGCGCGGCATTCGGGTCCACATGGACGGCGCCAGGCTGTTCAATGCGGTTGCGGCATCGGGCGTTGCCGCGGCGCGCATCGTGGAAAAAGCCGACACGGTGATGTTCTGTTTGTCGAAGGGATTGGGCGCGCCGGCCGGGTCGATGCTGGCGGGCTCGGCCGAGGCGATTGCGCGCGGGCGGTTGTACAGGAAACGGCTGGGCGGAGGAATGCGGCAAGCAGGCGTGCTGGCGGCCGCGGGGCTGATCGCGCTGGAGGAGATGCCGAAGCGCCTCGACGACGATCACGCCAATGCCAAGTTTCTGGCCGAGGGGTTAGCGGCGATTCCCTCCGTCGCGATCGACCCGAAGAAGGTCGCGACCAACATCGTGATTTTCGACATCTCCCGTTCAGGCATTTCTCCGGAGATGCTGAAAGCCGAAGCCGAGGCGCGCGGCGTGCGTCTTTCGGGAGTGGGCGGCACTCGAATCCGGCTGGTCACGCACTATGACGTGACCTGTGACCAGTGCGGCCAAGCGCTTGAAATATTGTCTGCGCTGCTTTAGCGAGCTGGCTCGGTCAATCTTACCTGGCCGGCTCGGCCACGGCGTCGCGGGTGCGGCGTTTGCGGTTGCGCTTGCGCGCCAGAGCCGACTTGATCCGCTTCTTCTCGCCCGGTTTGAGATAGAAAGAATGCCGCTTGGTTTCTTTAATGATGTCCTCTTGCAGGACCTTGCGCTTGAAGCGCCGCAGTGCGCTTTCGATGGTTTCGCCATCCACGATGTAAACTTCGGCCAAACGGAACTCTCCTTCTGATCTGTAGAACTTTAATTAGAGTAGCAGTTTTTGCGAGCTGTTTCTCTACCAGCGTTGTCCGCCGCCGCCGCGATGGCCGCCACCGCCGCCGCCGCGCCCACCCCTGGGTCCGCCAAACGACCGGCCTCCGCCGCCACCGGCGGGCTTGGGACGAGCTTCGTTGACGTTCATGGCCCGGCCATTGAGCTCCGCGCCATTCAACTGGTTGATGGCGTTCTGAGCTTCCGTGGGGTCGCTCATTTCAACGAAGCCGAATCCGCGCGACTGGCCGGTATCACGATCGGTGACGATGTTGACACGCTCTACGGCGCCAAACTGAGCGAAGGCCGCGTACAGTTCGTCCTGCGTCGTCCGGAAATTCAGATTCCCTACGAAGATGTTGGTCATGCAAAATTCGGTCCTTTAACTCTCACACACATCCATCTAACTCGCATAAGTCCGGCGAACAATTATCTTCGGCCTACGGCTTCGGAATCCAATAGCAGAACCAAATCGCGGCGCAGGGAGCTCCCAGACCGCGGGAGCACCGTCAAAGACACCACAAGTGTATCATCCGGAGAAGCGTTTGTGATCCAGGACGCCCGGTACGAAAGGGTCATTTCAGGAGCTCGATGAATTTGCTGCGCAGCGCCCGGGCGGTCTTGGAATCGGGGGCGACTACCAGCACGGTGTCGTCGCCGGCGATGGTTCCGGCAACCTCGCGCCACTCGGCCTGATCGAGCGCGGAGGCCAGCGCGCTGGCGTGGCCGGGCGGAGTGCGCAGCACCAGCAGATTTTGGGCCACGCGCACGTCCAGCAGAAACTCGCGCGCGACCGATTCGAAGGCCGGAGCCGCGGGTGCGGCGGGGCCGGCGGTCTGCGCGTAGCCGTCGGGAGTCTTTAGTAGACCGAGTTCGTGGATGTCGCGCGAGAGCGTGACCTGGGTGGCCGAGATGCCTTGCCGGCGCAGCGCCGCAGCGAGCTCCTCCTGGGTACGGAGATGCCGGTTGCGGACGAGTTTGAGAATCTGGCCGTGACGGTAGCTCTTGTTCATTCGGCGAACGCCTGGCTCATAGACGTCAGGCTCATAGACGCCAGGATTCTAAGCGCCGGGCCGCATCCTCGAGCGCGGCTGCGACCGACGCGGGGCCGGTTCCCCCTTTGATCTCGCGCGTCTTCATGCCGTGAGAGGGGTTCATCAGATCGATCATTTCCGGCGTGAATTCGGACGCGAATTGGGTGAGCTGGTCCGCGGTCCAGTGGGAGGGCTGCTTGCCGTCGCGAACGCTTTCCAGCACCAGGCGTCCCACGATCTGGTGGGCTTGATGGAAGGGCGTGCCCTGGCGGGCCAGGGCTTCGGCCAGGTCGGTGGCGACGGCCCAGCTTTGCTCGGCCGCTTCTGCCGGGCGAGCGGCGTTCAGGCGCACGGAACGGACCACGGCGGCCATCATTTCAAGCGAGCCGCTGAGCTGATGCGAGGCGTCGAACAGCGGCTGCTTATCCTCCTGCATGTCGCGATTGTAAGTGGAGGGAAGGCCCTTGAGCGTGACGAACAGCGAAGTCAGATCGCCGAAGACGCGGCCCGACTTGCCGCGGATGAGCTCCAGCGAATCGGGATTCTTTTTCTGCGGCATGAGGCTGGAGCCGCTGGTGACGTGGTCGGCCAGCTCCAGCCAGCCGAATTCCTCGCTGGAGTAGAGGATCCAGTCTTCGGCCAGGCGGCTCAGGTGCAGCATGGTGGTGGAAGCGGCGTAGAGAAAATCGAGCGCGAAATCGCGGTCGGCCGACACGTCCATGCTGTTGTTGGAGACGGAGTCGAAGCCCAGGTCGCGGGCGATAGCTTCGCGATTGAAGGGGAATCCGGAGCCGGCCAGTGCGCCGGAGCCGAGCGGCAGAACGTTGACGCGCGCGCGGGCCTGGCGCAAGCGCTCCAGATCACGGGCGAACATTTCGAAATAGGCCAGCAGGTAGTGCGGCCACAACACGGCCTGCGCGCGGCGCAGGTGGGTGTAGCCGGGGATGACGGCTTCCGGGTAGCGGCGGGCGCATTCAAGCAGTTCCTCCAGCAAGGCGAGCAGCAGAGCCAAGGCGCGGTCGATCTCGTCGCGCAGCCACAGGCGCACGTCGAGCGAGACCTGCTCATTGCGGCTGCGGCCGGTGTGGATTTTATCGGCGAGCGCGCCCACGCGGTCCTTGAGCTTGCGGATCACCAGGGTATGCACGTCCTCATCGGTGGCGCCGTCGTAGAAGTCGGCGCTGCGCGATTGCTGGCGCAGAGTCTCGAAGGCCTGCACCAGGGTGGTGCGCTCGGCTTCGGTGACGATGCCGACGCTTTCCAGAGCCCAGGCGAAGGCGATGGAGCCGCGGATATCGGCGTCGATCAGGCGGCGGTCAAAGTCGAGAGAGCCGGAGAAGCGTTCGAAGACCTCGGAGGGTCCTTCGGCGAAGCGGCCGCCCCAGAGTTTCATACGGCGTTCTGGCGCGACTTGTTGAGGGATGCGCGCACCTGGACCGGCAGGCCGATCAGGTTGATGAAGCCGCGGGCGTCGCGCTGGTCGTATTCGGCTCCCATGGTGAAGCTGGCGATGTCGAGCGAGTACAGCGAATAAGGCGACTTGCGGCTGACCGGTTGTATGGTTCCCTTGTACAGGCGAAGGGTGATCTCGCCGGTGGTGGATTCGCTGGACTTCTCAAAGAAGGAGTCCAGGGATTCGCGCAGGGGCGTGAACCACAGGCCGTTGTAGACCAGCTCGGCGTAATCGAGCGCGAGCTTTTGCTTATAGTGCGCCAGGTCCTTGGGGAGGGTGAGGGATTCCAGCTCCCTGTGGGCGGCCATGATCAGCGTGCCGCCGGGAGTTTCGTAGCAGCCGCGCGATTTCATGCCGACGAAGCGGTTTTCGACCAGGTCGATGCGCCCGATGCCGTTGGCTGATCCAATGCGGTTCAGTTCCTCCAGCAGCGCGACGCCCGGCGCTTTCGCGCCATTTACGGAAACGGGCCGTCCTTCCTCAAATCCGATGCTGACATCGGTGGGCTGGTCGGGCGCCTCTTTGGGGCTCTTGGTGAGCATCCAGATCTCGTCGGGAGCGGAATTCTTCGGATCTTCAAGCGCGCCGCCTTCATGCGAGATGTGCCAGATGTTGCGGTCGCGGCTGTAAATCTTGGTGGTGGATTGGGCAATGGGGACGTTGTGCTTGGCGGCGTAGGCGATGGCGTCTTCGCGCGAGACGATGTCCCACTCGCGCCACGGCGCGATGACGGGCAGATGCGGGGCCAGGGCTTTATAGGTGATCTCGAAGCGCACCTGGTCATTGCCTTTGCCGGTGCAGCCGTGGGCCAGCGCGTCGCAGCCAGTGGCAAGAGCGACCTCCACCTGTTTCTTGGCCAGCAGGGGTCTCGCGATCGAGGTGCCAAGAAGATACTTGTGCTCGTATTCGCCGCCGGCGCGCACCAGCCGCCACAGGTATTCGGAGACGAACTCCTCGCGCATATCGGCGACATGAACTTCGCTCGCGCCAGTGGCTTTGGCCTTGGCTTCCAGGCCGCTGAGCTCGTCGCCGCCCTGGCCGATATCGCCGCAGACCGCGACAACTTCGCAGCCGTAGTTTTCCTTCAGCCACGGAATGATGATGGATGTATCCAGGCCGCCCGAGTAGGCAAGAGCCACCTTCTTTGGTTTAGTCATGAATCTAGATTTTAGCGGCTCGCCGCTCTCTTTTGCTGTCAGCTTAGCAACATCAACAGGAGAGCCTTCTGCGCGTGCAGGCGATTCTCCGCTTGATCGAAGACCACCGAGCGCGCAGACTCGATCACCTCTTCGGTCAGTTCCTCGCCGCGGTGAGCCGGAAGGCAGTGCATGAAGATGGCGTCGGGGCGCGCCAGCGCGAACTTGGCTTGATCCACCTGGTACGGCTGGAAGGTTTTGAGACGCTCCGCGGCTTCCGCTTCCTGGCCCATGCTGGTCCAGACGTCGGTGTAGACGGCGTGCGCTCCGTCGAGCGCTTCGGCCGGATCGTTGGTGACGGTGATGCGGCCCAGCCGGGAGGCTTCCGCGGCGATGGCGGCATTCGGCTGGTAGCCGCGCGGGGTCGCGACGGCCACGTGAACTCCCAGGCGTCCGCCGGTCAGCATGAGCGAATGCGCCACATTGTTGCCGTCGCCGATGAAGGCCAGCTTGAGGCCGTCCAGGCGGCCGAAATGCTCCTTCAGGGTCTGCAGGTCAGCCAGGATCTGGCAGGGATGGTACAGGTCGCTCAGCGCGTTGATGACCGGGATGTGCGTCCAGGCGGTGAGCTCGTCGAGCGTCGAGTGGGAGAATACCCGAGCTACGATCCCGTGGGTCCAGCGGTCGAGATTCCGCGCCACGTCTTTCACCGGCTCACGCCCGCCGATGGGCCCGGCGTAATTGACGGCGTCGCCGCCCAGCTGCTTGATCGCCAGCTCGAAGGTGAGGCGTGTGCGCAGGGATGGCTTTTCGAACAGCAGGCTCAGGTAGCGGCCAGCCAGGGACTGCGCGTAACGCAGGGGAGTGCGCTTGATGCGGCCGGCCAGATCGAGCAGGCGCTCGACGGCGGAGTCGGAAAAATCGAGATCCGTAATGAGCCGGCGCGGGGCGGGCTCGGCGGCGACCGGCGTTTTCTGGCTCAGGACAGCGTCGACGAAGGCAGGGGCGGCCATGGCATCCTCCACAGAGAATATTTATACACCTTGGTGAATAAAAATGCAAGCGGTCGCGAAGGAACACCACCGCGCCTCCAAAAAATGAGCGCCGCGTGGCATCTTGTAAGAATGACTCGAAACCTGCTCTTGCTCCTGTACACGCCGGTGCTGCTCGCCGTCCAGCCGGCGCAGATTCCTGTGACTCCGATCGCATTTGAACCCAACGTAGGACAGGCCGCTTCGCCGGTGAAGTTCCTGGCGCATACGCGGCAGGCTACGGTGTGGATGACCCAGCGCGAAGTGGTGTTGGGCGGAGTGAAAATTCGCTTCGAGGGCGGCGCGGCGAATCCGCGCATCGAAGGCGAGGAGCGCCTGGGCAGCATCAGCAACTACTTCGCCGGCAACGACCGCAGTAGCTGGCACACGGATGTGCCGAATTTCGCCAAGGTGCGCTACCGCGAGGTGTATCGGGGGATCGACGTGGTGTTCTACGGCAATCCCGGGCGGCTGGAGTACGATTTCGTGCTACGGGCGGGCGCCGATCCGGAACGGATCCGTCTCAAGTTCGCGGGCAGCGAGAGCGTACGAGTGGACGGCGGCGATCTGGTGGTGAAGGGCGCGAAAGGAGAGATGCGCAATCTGTCGCCGGCGATCATGCAGGACGGGAAGAAGGTGAAAGGGCGCTGGGTGGTGAATGAGAAGAACCAAGCGGGGTTCGTGGTGGAGGGTTATGACCGCGCGAAGCCGCTGGTCATTGATCCGGTGCTGACCTACGCGTCCTACCTCGGAGGCAGCGAAAACCAGCAGGTGACGGGAGTAACGATTGACGCGCAGGGGAACATCCTCGTTTGCGGCTACACCGATTCGGACTATAGCTTTCCCACGGTGGCTGCTCTGTACCCTCAATCGAACGCTGATACGGACCAGACGAACTACTCCTTTGTTGCCAAATTCAACCCCGCGGCGTCCGGGGCAGCTTCGCTGGTTTATTCAACCTATTTCGCAACCGGCGGGGTGTTGGTTCAGGGGAGCCGGGCATGGGGGATTACGACGGATTCGAGCGGTAACGCGTATTTTGTCGGCGATACCTGGGACAATCTTCCGTTGGTGAATCCTTTGCAAGGCCAGTCGACTTATCTCAACGCCAATGACTGCGCGACGGGCGGTCTTGGATCTGGCGACTTTCCCTGCCGCCACGGTTACATCGCCAAACTTTCGCCAACAGGAAGCCAACTTCTGTTCTCGACTTACCTCGGGGGATCGGACGACGATTCAGCGCTGGCGATTGTGCTGGATCACGCCGGGGACCTGTACATCACCGGGTCCACCGAGTCTACCGACTTTCCGCTGATGGGCAACTACGTGCAAGAGGTGCTCCGCGGGATCAAGAATCCGAATGCGTTCGTCACCGAAATCAGTTCCACGTATCAGATGAAGTACTCGACGTTTTTCGGAGCCAACGGTTTGACGCAGGGACACGGCATCGCCGTGGATTCCAGCGGAAATGTGTACTTCTCCGGTTCGGCGACGGGTCCAGCCCTTCCTATTACGGCGGGCGCCTACCAGGCGGTGTACCCGGGCGGGGCCAATCAGCCGAGCGCCGGCTTCGTCGCGATCGTGAATCCGGCGCAGTCGCCGTCACTGGTCTACAGCACATATCTGGGCGGGGTCGACTATGCGACGGCTCTGTATGGAGTCGCGGCGGACGGCAAAGGGAATGTATATGTCGCCGGAGCCAGCGAGGCGTCCAATTATCCGGTAACGCCGGCAACGGATATTCGCGGACCTTCCACGGCGGACTTCTCGAAAGCGGTGGTGACGGAGTTGAATCCGTCGATGCAGGGCAGCGGACAGTTGGTGTATTCAACCATTGTGGACGGCAGCTACATGTCTAGCGCAAATGGGATTGTGCTGGACGCGCAGAACAAGATCTGGATCGCCGGCTACAGCAGTTCGATCAATTTCCCTACCACCGCGAACGCATTTCAGCCCCTATATGCCGGCGAGATTAACTCTTCCGGTCTACCTACCGCCCTGGGGATGGTGGCGCAAATCGATCCCACGCAATCCGGGCTGGCGGCCTTGCTGTATGCGACGTTCCTGGGGGGACCTGTGGTCGCGGACATGAACGCGATTGCCATGGATGCCGCGGGCAAGACGATCGCGGTGGCCGGCTATGTCGAAACCAGCTCTCCGGTGACGCTGTCCGGGTTTCAGACCGCGTATTCCGGTGGGGCTGATGCGTATTTGGCCCGTTTTGACCTGACGCAGACGGGTCCGCTGACGACGAATGTAGAGAACGGAGCGAGCTTGAGCGCGGATACGATCCGTGCGTTGTCGCCGGGGTTGATCTTCACCATCAAGGGGACGGGCCTGGGACCGTCCATTGCGCAGGGCGGGGCCTTTGACCCGGCAACCGGCAAGGTTTCAACCAATGTTGCGGGAGTGCAGGTTCTGGTGAACAACGTCGCGTGCCCGCTGCTATATCTTTCGTCCACACAGATCAACGCGATTGCGCCGTATGAGCTGGCGAGCCAGGTGGGCAATCTAGTCCCGGTCGAGGTGATTTACAACAAGGTGCTCGGGAGCGTGGTCTACGAGGAAGTCGAAGCGACGGCGCCGGGAATTTTTTCCTTCGACGACGGATCGGGGCAGGGCGCGATCCTGAATCAGGACAGCAGCGTGAACGGAGCCTCGAATGCGGCGGCGCGGGGGACGATTGTGCAGATTTTCGCGAGCGGCGAAGGACAGACGAATCCTCCGGGAGTCGACGGAGCCATCGCGAATGAGCCGGTGGGACAGATCCCCGCGCCGGTGGCGCCGGTGTCGGTGACCATCGGAGGAGTGGCCACGGCGGCGCCGGTCTATGCGGGGACTTTGCCCGGCGGAGTCGCCGGAGCGTTCCAGATCGACGTGACGGTGCCGGCGAATGCGCCCACCGGCTCAGCGGTGCCGGTGGTGCTTACCATCGGCAAAAACTCCAGTCCCATGACGCTGACCATGGCGATCCAGTAGCTCGCGCCTCGAAGCGGCGGCGGAGCAGAGTTAAACCTTCGGCGCGGGCGGCGGAAGCTCGCGTGCGGGGCAGACGGACTCGAATCCCTGCTTCCTGTGGGAGCCGTCGCAGAAGGGCTTGTTTTCCGAATGGCCACAGCGGCACAGGCCGATTGCGGAACGGCCGCCGAGTCCGAATGGATTGCCCTCGGCGTCGTTAATGACGAACTCGCCTTCGACGCGGATTGAACCGTTGGGATTGATGGTGATCTTAGCTGGCATGTCTTCTCGATCCTAACAGACCCCGTGATAGTGTTCACAGAAACTTCATGTTCACAGAACTTAAGGCGGCGTCACTATAATGAAGGCCATGCGCATCGCGACATTGTGCATCGCCACGGTGATGCCGTTGACCGCGCAAACCCTCGCGCCGGGTGCTACGCCGGCTGCCAAGGATCTGCTGGTGCGCGTGCGCCAGCACATGCTCGACACACTTCAGCAGCAACCCAACTATACTTGCCTGGAGACGATCGAGCGATCCAGCCACGCCGGGCACGAGAAGGATTTCCACCTGGACGACCGGCTGCGGCTCGAAGTGGCGCTGGTAGAGGGCAAAGAGATGTTCGCCTGGCCGGGGTCAAAGGAGTTCGAGGATACGGACCTGCGGACTTTTTTCTCCACCGGCATGTACGGCACCGGGGAATTCGGGGCGTTCGCCAAGGGGGTGTTCGGCGGGCGCTCCACGCGGTTCCAGGCCGAGGGCGAACAGACGCTGGGCGGCACGGTGACGGCTCGCTATGGCTTTCATGTGCCGACGGAGGTCGGCATGTGGATTCAGGGACCGAGTCAGAAGTCGCTGGCTGGCTACCACGGCTCGTTCTACGTGCAAAAGGACAGCCTGGACGTGGTGCGGCTGGAGGTAGAGGCCGATGAGCTGCCGGCCGTTATGGATCTGCGCCAGGTGACGGATTCGATCGAGTACGCGCGGGTGAAGATCGGGGAAGGGGATTTTCTGCTGCCGGAGACGGGCGAAACGGTCATGGTTAGCCTGAAAGGCGACGCGAGCCGGAACCATGTGACGTTTTCCGGATGCCATGAGTTCACCGGCCAATCGAAACTGACCTTCGGAGACGCAGCAGATGCGGACACGGAGCTGAACGTTTTCTCGGTGAAGCAGGAGGTAAAACTGCCCAGGAACGTGTCGCTGACGGTGCGGCTGAGCTCCGATATCGATGTCGATACATCGGCTATCGGGGATCCGGTTGCAGCGGTTCTGAACAGCGACGTGAAAGTGAAGGGCAAGGTGGTGCTGCCGAAGGGCGCGGCGGTATCGGGCAGAATCGTAAGGCTGGAGCGGTATCCCAACTTCACCGTCGTGGGGCTGATGTTCCAGGAAGCGGAATCGGACAAGGCGCACGCGGCGCTGGATTTGAGTTTCGACCTCGCGACGGGCCCCGACGTTCTGGCAAGAGGCGTTCCCTGGGGCACCCGCTCACCCCTCCGGCCGCACGAAGGCCTGGTTCCTTTGCGGGCGGGAAAGATGCGCGGGCGCGGGACGGTGTTATTATGGAGAACCTGAATCAGTGATTCATTTATCGAGCGAAATCGGAGATCTCTTCGAGCAAACCTGGCAGTTTTCGCAGAAGCAAGCGCGGAAACTGGTGGAAAAGCACCCGGGATTTTATCCACTTTACACTCTGGACGGCAAATGGAAGCACGATGGCCAGATCGGCACGCATTGGTGCGACGGCTTCCTGCCGGGCATGATGTGGATGTTCTACAAGCACAGCGACCGGGACTCACCCGAAGGCAAGTTCTGGCTGGAGCATGCCATCAAGTACACCAAGTCGCTGGAGCCGCGGAAATCGGACCTGGAAGTGCACGATTTGGGCTTCCTGTTCTTATCGACCTATTACCGCTGGCACCGGCTGACGCACGATCCGGCTCTGCGCGACGTGCTGATTGAAGCCGGCCGGACTCTGGCGCTCCGATTTCAGGAAAAAGGGCAGTATTTGCGTTCCTTCGTAGGGCATAATTCGCTGTTCATCGACATCATGATGAACGTGGGGATTACTTTTTACGCGGCGCGCGAGACCGGCGACCGGAGGCTGCGCGACATCGCGATCCGGCACTCGCTGACCACGCGCAGGGTGCTGGTGCGCGGCGACGGCTCGACCGCGCACGAGGGGATTTTCGACACTGATACGGGCGAATTTCTGAAGCAGACCACGCACCAGGGCTATCGCGGGGATTCATGCTGGTCGCGCGGACTCACCTGGGCTCTGTACGGATTCACGACGGCGTACGAATACAGCCGCGACCCGAGGTTTCTGGAAACGGCGCAATCTTGCGCCGAATTCTACATCACGCACAGCCCCACCGACGGCATTCCGCCGTGGGATTTTAGCGCGCCGCTGGAGAACCGGACGCTGGTCGACACCTCCGCGGCAGCTATCTGCGCGGCGGGGCTGCTGCGCCTGTGCCGGCTGGTGCCGAATTCGCTGATGGGGCACCTGTACTGGTCGACGGCGGTGCGGCTCCTGCGTTCGCTGTGCGAGAAGTACGTGACCAGCTCGGATCCCAAGTGGGAAGGGATTCTGCGCGGAGGCGTGTACCACGTGCACAAGGGATTGGGTGTGGACGAGAGCGTCGCCTGGGGCGAGTATTTCTTCTGCGAGGCGCTGGAGCGGGTGCTCTGGCCTTAGCGACAAGGGTGGTTCATCGTTGACTCAAGCCACCGTCGACGGCCAGGATTTGGCCGGTGGTGTAATTGGTGGCGGAAAGAAAAAAAACCACGGCGTCGGCGATTTCATCGGCGGTGCCGGCGCGTTGGGCAGGGGTCGCGGCGATCAGGCGCTGGATGCGGTCGTCGCTTTCGCCGAAGGGGATGACGCCGGGGGCCACCGAGTTCACTGTGACCTTGGGCGCGAAGGCTTTGGCGAGCGCTCGCGTCAGCATGATCACCCCGGCTTTGGAGGCGCAGTAATGCGCGTACTCGGCCCAGGGGCGCATGCCGCCAATGTCGCTGATGTTCACGATGCGGCCTCCGTCTGGATTCGCAAGCATGCGCTTGGCGGCCTGCTGGCAGCAGAAAAACGTGGCCTTCAGGTTCACGGAGTGGATAAAATCCCAATCGGCTTCGGTGACTTTCAGGGGATCGATACGGGTATAGCGGGCAGCGCTGTTGACCAGTCCGTCGATGCGGCCCAAGTGCTTCATGACTTGATCGAACAGATCCTCAATCGCAGTGACGTTTTCCAGATTCGCCCGGAACACGGGCGCGTTCCCACACTCAGCGGCGGTGGCGCGGGCTTCGGCTTCGGAGCCGTTGTAGTGGATGGCGACGCGGGCTCCCTCGTGCGCCAAACGAATCGCGATGCCGCGGCCCATGCGCTTGGCGGCGCCGGTGATCAGAATGACGCGGCCGGCGAGAGAATCCATTTTCTTATCCTACACAGTCGGGTCGCCGTGGACTTCGATTTCCTCCGGCTCGACGCCGGCCATGGCTGGCTCGGGAAGGCGTCCGGTGAGATGCGCCCAAAACCAAAAAATCCCGGTGGTGGAGCTGAGGACGCCGCTGACCGCGCCGATCAGGCGCACGCTCACGTGATCGGCCATCAGGCCGGTGGCGCCCATGGAGACGATCATAGTCATCCAGGTCCAGGTTTCGATGGTGGAGAAGACGCGTCCGCGAAAGTCGTTGTCGACGTGCCGCAGAAGCTGCGAGGTGTTGAGCACGGACGAGACCCCGACGGCAGCTCGCGACAGGCCGATCCAGACGCAGGCCCACGCGAAGGTCGGGGCTTGGCTGAACAGGACGTAGGAGCCTCCGTGAATCAGGTAGCTGATGGAGATGGCGCGCTTGTACTGGTCGAAGGGCGCGTGGCGGCCGAAGCGGTTAGCGAATAGGGCTCCGCAGATCAGGCCGATCCCGGCGCAGCCCCAGATGATCCCGATACCGCTCGCGCCGCGATGGAACACCTGGTCGCCGAACAGGCTGAAGAGGATTTGCGCGGCTCCTCCGCCGGTGGCCCATCCGACCGAAACCAGGCCGATGCCGAGTATCAAAGGAGACGCGCGCATGTAGCGCAGGCCCTCCATGTATTCATGCCAGGGACGGGCGACTTTGTCTTCGCCGATCGCGGATCTCTTGGCCTGGGAGGAAGAGGCGGATCGGAATCCGCCATCCAAATGCAGACGCGAGATGCAGGCGGCAGAAAAGAGAAATGAGAAGGCGTTGAACAAGAAGGCGATGCGGTAGCCGAATCCGCTGACCGAGGCCCCGCCCAGAAAGGAACCGACGGTGAGCGTGGTCCACTGCGTCAACTGGGTCAGCGAGTTCGCCGTGTGCAGCTCGTCTTTGGTGGCGACGGAGGGGAGAATGGAGGCTCGGCCGCTGGTGAAGAACGGCGAGGCGAACATCAGCAGGCCGCTCAGTAGAAACAGCAGCCAGGTGCGGCCTTGCGGAATCGCGAAGAGGAACAGGATGGCGATGACGGCGCGGACCAGGTCGCTCGCGATCATGATCTTTTTGCGGTCCAGGCGATCGAGCAGCACGCCGGCAACGGGTCCGGCGGGAAGCACCAGGAACCCGCGCGAGAGCATGATGCCGGCGACCACCAAGCCGGAACCGGTGTTGGCCAGCGCCAGGCTGAAGACGGCGATGTTGTTGAAGTTGTCGCCGATTTCGCTGACCACCTGTCCGCTCCAGGTATAGCGATAGTTGCGGTTGGATTTGAGAAGTGCGAGGAAGCTCAAGCTTGTCCCGGAGAAAGCCGCTTGGCGTCCTGCCAGAGCTCTTCCATCTCTTCGAGGGTCGCGTTCTTGAGCGATTTCCCCGCGGCCTCCAGCCCGGCTTCGACATGGGCGAAGCGGGTGCGGAACTTGGCGTTGGTGGAGCGGAGGGCTTGCTCGGGATCGACCTTGAGGAAGCGGGCGAGGTTGACGATGACGAACAGGATGTCGCCGATTTCCGATTCGATGTGTTTGGCGTCGGGGCGTCTGCCTTCGGTGCTGGCGCGCGCTTCGTTCAGCTCGGCCAGTTCCTCGCGCAGTTTCTCGAAGACCTGATCGATATCGGGCCAGTCGAAGCCGGCATCGGCGGCGCGGGAGGAGATCTGGCGAGCTTCCACCAGCGCGGGAAGTGAGCGGGGAACGTTGGCCAGCAGGCCCTTGGGACGCTCGGGTTTGGCTTTCTTCTGATTTTCCTCGGCTTTGATCTCGTCCCAGCGGCGCTTGACGTCGTCGGCGGTCTTGGCGTCGCCGGTGGCAAACACATGCGGATGGCGGCGGATGAGCTTGCTGTTGATCGCGTCCAGGGAATCGGCGATGTCGAAGCGTCCCTCTTCGGCGGCCATCTGCGCGAAGAAGACCGGTTGCAGCAGCAGATCGCCGAGCTCTTCGGCCAGTCCTTCGAAGTCGCGCGCGTCGATGGCGTCCATCACTTCGTAGGCTTCCTCGATCAGATACGGCTTGATGGTGTCGAAATTCTGCTCGCGGTCCCACGGGCAGCCGCCGGGAGCGCGCAGCCGCGCCATGATCTCGACCAGTTTTGCGAAGGCTTCGCCGGGCGACGGTTTGGGATTGGAGGCAGAGGAGGACACTAAGAACTCAGTGTAACGTGCTGCTCAGCGGGAGTGGTTAGAGCCGAGCGGTCAAAGCCGCGAGGACGACGGCGGGGTTGGCGTTGGCGAGCGCGGTGGCGACGTCGGTGGCGCGATCGTCGAGCTCGAAAGCAGGTGTGACCATATGGATCAGGCCCCAAGACGCGGCGTCCGCGGTGGAGAAGATACGGCCGGTGAGAGCCAGCTCCAGCGCGCGGCGATGGCCGACGGCCCGGGCGACGGCGTCAAACACGGGCTGAACCCAGCGTCCTTCGCGGATGTCGATCAGCCCGAAAGTGCAGCCCTGAGCGGCGATCGCCACATGCGCATTGGCGATCATGGCCAGGCCGGCCGATAAGGTGGCTCCGCAGACGGCGGCGACAATGGGCTTGGCTGCACGGCGGCCGATGCTGAACAGCTCCGGCGGAGGCGGCGCGGCCGGATCGAGACCGCCGCAGAACATGGGACCGTCCGCTTCGAGGAGGATGGCGCCGGTGGCCGAGTCCTGCTCTGCGTCGGCGATTTCGCGCAGCAGATTGTCGGCCAGCGTCGCGTCCAGGACGTTGCGTCTCTCGGGCGCGGCCAGGGCGATGCGGCGCAGGCGGCGGTCCTGTTCAATGCGCAGGCTCACAACGTTTCCATCGTCACATGTTCGCGATGGCCGTAGGCGGTCGCGGCTTCTAAGGCGAATTCCAGCATGCGCCGGGTTTCCAAGGGGTCGAGAATCGCGTCAACATGCCCGCGCGCGGCAGCGTAGCGGGCATCCAGCCAATGCTCATAATCGGCGCGGGTTTGGGCGATCTGCGCGGCCAGTTCCTCGGGGACGGGCTGGCCCGCGGCTTTGAGACGGGCAAGCTCAGTACCATGCACGGCTTGCACGGCGGCATCGCCTTCCATGACCCCGATGCGGGCGGTGGGCCAGGCGAAGGTGAAATGGGGATCGAAGCCCTGGCCGGCCATGGCGTAGTAACCGGCGCCGCTGGCGTGATTCAGCGTGAGCACGATCTTGGGGACGGTGGCGCAAGCCATGGACTCGACCATCTCGGCTCCGGCGCGGATAATGCCGGCGCTCTCGGCCTCCGCGCCGACCATGAAACCGGAGACGTCCTGCAGGTACACGAGAGGGAGATTATGCCGTTCGGCAGTCTCGACGAAGTAGGCGACTTTGCGGGCGGAATCGGGATAAACGATGCCTCCAATCCGGGACCCTGCGGGAGTCTTGAGGAATCCGCGGCGGTTGGCGATGATCCCGATCGGTCTGCCTCCAAGACGCCCGTTGGCGCACAGCATTTCCGGGGCGTGGTGCGGCTGGAACTCCAAGTAATCTTCGGCATCGACCAGACGCTCGATAATAGCCTCCATGTTGTAGGGGAGACGATGATCCGCCGGGAGCGTTTCGTATAAACCCTCGGCGGACTTGGCGGGCGCGCCGGTATTGTGATGCGGGGCGGGTGCGGGCAGCTCGCGGATTTTCTGGCGGATCAGGCGGAGGCAGTGCTCGTCATCCTCGGCTGCGTAGTGCGCGACGCCGCTTCTTTCGGTGTGCAGCGATGCGCCGCCCAGCGATTCGGCGTCGATCACCTGGCCCACCGCTCCTTTCACCAGGTTGGGTCCGCCGAGGCCCATGAAACTCACGCCCTTGACCATGATGATGACGTCGGAGAGCGCGGGCAGGTAGGCTCCGCCGGCGATGCACATGCCCATGACGGCCGCGATTTGCGGAACCTTGAGCCGCCGACGCATCAGCGAGTTGTAATAGAAGATGCGCGCCGCGCCATATTGCCCGGGGAAGACGCCGTCCTGGTAGGGGAGATTCACGCCGGCCGAATCGACCAGGTAGACGATGGGCAGGCGGTTGCGCATGGCGATTTCCTGCGCCCGAAGAATCTTGTGGATGGTCTCCGGCCACCAGGCTCCGGCTTTGACCGTGGCGTCGTTGGCGACGATGACACTGGGTCGGCCTTCGATGCGCGCTACAGCGGTGACCACCCCGGCCGAAGGCGCTTGTCCGTCGTATTTGTCGTAGGCCACGAGCAAACCTATCTCGAGAAACGGTGAGCCGGGATCGATAAGCTTCGCCACCCGCTCTCGCGCGGTGAGCTTGCCCGCATCGTGCTGCTTGGCGATACGCTTGGGCCCGCCGCCGGAGCGAAGCTTATCTTCCAGGCGCTGGTAATCCTCGACCAGCGCACGCATGCGGTCGGCGGGGGTGGGCACGATTTCTATGGTAGCGGCAGCCGGGTTACGGGTGTGCCTCCCGCCGAGACGCTGTATGCACCCGAGGCTGTCGTCGGAGGCGTCGCGACCGCATCGAGCTCTACGTTGAATTGAGCGACTCCAGGCCGCGAATCCTGGAGCCGCGCCTCGTGACCGGTGAAGAGTATTAGGGCAAGATTTCTCTTGACCCATTGGAACACCTCGGGGATCATTACTGGGAAAGTAAAACGGCCCGACGGAGCCCGCGTTTAAGTTATACGAAAACAGCTTCGTGGCGACCTTTTCGTATCCGCCGGCCCCGCTGGACGCTGTCTGGACATTTCCGTTGGATTAGGAGCACAAACGTGTCCAAAATCTTGCCCGAGGGTACCCCTGGGGCATCACGCTTCGCAAGCCTCGCACGGGCCGCCGAACTTCGGATTCTTTCGCGAAATCGCCTGGACGCAGATCCGTTTCTGTCGGAGCGAGCTTTCTCCGACTGGGTCCTCGACACTTACGAGCACCAGCGGCGCGACTTTGGAGTCTATCTGGCAGGGGCAGACCATGCGACGCTTGAAAGATCTCTCGCGGTGCTGATGGCCTTGGCGGAGCGAAAATGTGCGCGTCCTTACAGTGAACTGCTGACGACGGATCTCGTCCTCCTGGCGCGCCTCTGCGCCCCGCAACTCTCCGGCGTCGCAGGTGAGGAGCAGCGCCCGGTCGCGCTGGACTGGCGCGTAGCTGCCTTGCTCCTGAAGGCGAAGACACTCTCCGGAAGAGCAGACATCACGCTTAGAGACCTCGCTCGTCCCTTGCATGTTACCGAGCACCACTTGGGCCATCAGTTCCGTGAGCACGTCGGAACCAGCTTCCGGAGGTATTTATGGAGTATTCGCCTCACAACGGCGGCAGTCAGGCTGTCGGATTCCTCGCTCTCCTTGAAGGAGATTTCCGGTCAACTCGGTCATAGTGACGTCTCGAACTTTTGCAACGAATTCCGCGAGGGGTTCGAGATAACCCCCGCCCCGTATCGTCGAATGTTCTTCACCTCCTGATACGCAAGTGTCCATATAAACTCTTAGAAAAAGCACACCGTTTACACAACATTCCGCCGGTTCTAACAATTGTCGGGCCGTGGTGTTGGGCGTAATATCCAAAGTGAGCAGGGACGGAATTAGCGGTTTAGATGGAGTTCGTGAAAGGAACAGACAATGCGACAGCTATTTTGCATCGCCGTATCGGTTTTGGGGATGGCCCTGCCGGCACGGAGTCAGACATGGGGTGCCTGCTCTAATGGCCCGAGCGGAAACACCGGCTGCATAACAGGTCTCAATGTCGGTATTGGCACGACAGGTCCTTTGTATCCGTGGGATTTTGAATCTAATACGGCCGTCACTGCCGGAAATTACAGCATTGGGTGGCTCGCGAGAGCGTCGGTCTCGGAGTCTGGAGTGATGATCGGCTATCACGCCAACGGGACAGTCGCGGATTACCCGATTGTTCGGGCCGGCGGCGATTCTGCGGTAGGTCTGGCCCTCGCAGGGGATTCCTACAATCAATCTGCGATGTTTATTCACAACGGCGGCAATGTCGGTATCGGGACGACAACGCCGAACGGAAAGCTCTCGATTGGGACCAACGTATACACGCCGCCGCTTGGGTCGTCGTACGGGCAATACCAGATTTTGCTCTTCGATTCCGGAGTGCCAAGCTCATCGTACGGATTCGGCATCGAGGCTGACAACATCGGCTTCAATTCAAATGGAGGTTACAAGTTCTACCAAAACGGAGCCTCCACGCCGCTTATGGTCATTGGCGGTGCGAGCAGCAGCGGCAAGGTGGGGATCGGAACCGCCAACCCGCAGCATCTCTTGCACGTGGCGGGGACCATTGGCGCCGAGTCGGTCATCGTCTCCTCGACAGGCGCCGACTACGTATTTGCCCCTGACTATCGCTTACCGCCCCTTTCGGAAGTGGCGGACTACGTGAAGGAAAACCACCGTCTACCCGGCATCCCGCCGGCGGCGGAAATGAAGGAGAGCGGTGTCAGTTTGGGCGACATGCAGACTAAGCTGTTGGCGAAGGTTGAAGAGCTCACCCTTCACCTGATCCAGGAAGACGCGAGGGACGACAAACTGGAACAGGAAAACCGCCAGTTGCAGGATCGAATCTCGCGCCTTGAATCTCTCGATGTGCGGGCCGCAACTCGTTGAGAGGGTCACCGTCCCAGGAGGCTGAACCTTATGTTGCCCCACATTCTTAAGCATCGCGGCGGCGAACACAGCGCGCCGTTCTGTTTCTTCTTGTGCGTCGGCTTCGCCCTGCTTGGGCGCGGGCAGAGCCTCCAGGGCACCCTCTCCGCGAGAGCCTACGAGGGCTCTGGAACGCTATCGAACTGCACGGGCACGCCGCCCAACGGCTGCCAGACCGCGACCTTGGCGTCCGGCGTCAACACGATCCTACTCTCAGGAAGCCAGATCGTCCTCGGGCCCGGGTTCACAGCTTCAGCCGTTGGCACTAGCTCGACGCTTACCGCCTTTATCGGCCCGGCGCTGTCGTTCACTACCTATTTATTGCCCCAAGGGTATATAAACTCGCCTTATTCCGCCGTGATCGGCGCTACGGGCGGCTTCGCCCCGTACTACTTTGGGTGGGCATCGAACGCGCCTCCAGGAATTCAATTGTCGTCCGGAGGGCTGATGACCGGAACCGGATCTGGGGGAACGGTTCCGCCGCCACAAGGTTCTTACAATGGCGTTGGTATCGTCGCATATGACTCCACTGGCGCCTCGGTGACCACCTACTTCAGCCTTACGATCAACGGGCCGAGTTCCGGGCCCTTGGTGACGTGCTCGGCGTCGCCGAGCCCCGCGAACATGTCCCAATCCGTAACGTTCACGGCTACGGCATCCGGGGGGTCTGGCAGCTATTTCTACTCCTGGCTCGGTCCAGCCTCGGGCACCGGCTCGACCGCGTCCTTCGTGCCGAGCGCCGGCGGCAACGTCTCTGAGTCGGTGGCTGTAACCGATACCGTGATTGGGAGCACCACGACCGCCGCGTGTGAGGTCGCAATTCTCGGGCCAAACGGAAGCGAACCTCCGATTACGGTCACTCCGACGTCCCTCACGCTCGGCCCCACGTCCACCGGATCCCATTCCGTGACGATTAACGCGATCGCCGGCTTCAGTGGCCCGGTGTCTTTTGCGGCTTCCGGGGTTCCGGCTGGGGCCACCTATTCCTTCAGCCCGCCGATCAGTGCGACTGGCACCACCACGCTTTCGGTTACGCCAAGCGCGGACTCGCCTACCGGAACCTTCCCGATCACGATCAATGCATATGGGTCCTCCCGGAGCGTCTCAGCGAACGTAGTGCTCAATGTGGGCCAGCCGTACCCTGCCAGCCTGCTGACGCCGCCGCCCGGGGTATTTCTAGGCGGTGGCAGCGTGACCTTCACGTGGAACGCCGGAGTGGGCGCGACCGCTTACCAGCTCACGGTCGGGTCGGCTCCCGGGGCTTGCGACATCTACCCCGGGAACTGCCCCGGGGGCACGACGACCGCGCAGAGTGCTACGGTCACTCTTCCTTCGACTCAGACTATCGTCTACGTTACGCTATCCTCGCTCTGCGGGGGAGTATGGCAGCCTGGCCCTACCACGTCTTTCCCCATCGCGCCGACCTCACCCACGGGGCCGTTCCCCGATGCGGCCTACGTTCCCGGGCTCTCCTACTCCGTGCCAAACGACGGAACCCCAACGACGCTGACCTTCTGTCTAGCCGGCCCCGCGACCAACTTCATCTCTTGCGACGCTACGGACTTCGGTTCCGTATCGCCCTACCTGCAGGGCTGCAGCGTGTTCGACAGCGGCTTCAATCCGGTATCCAGCGTGAACCTGATGAGCATAAACCCCTACGACCCGAACTATCCCGCCGCGTTCGACGTGACCCTCTCCGTCGCACAAGCTGTGCCCGGTACGTACAACGTGGGGTGCACTTTTTGGCCTGCCGAGCCCGCGAATGCCGATGTCTGGTGGCAAATACAGATTGTCGACGGGCCGCCCGTCGTAAGCTACGTTCAGCAGTACCCGCCGAACGCCGACGGGTCATTCTACGTGACGTTTTGGGGCCACAATTTCGGGTCTAGTGCCAATATGATCGAGGTGTGCCCGACCGGCTCAAATCCTTGCTCCGGAGGCGGTTTGGAAGCGTGCCTTTCTGCAAGCTGCGGAAATGCCTATTTCACCTGGAGCGACGGGCAGATTAACGCCTTGATCGCTTCCATTCCCGGCGACCAGCCGCAACCAGGGCTCTACGACATACTCGTTCTCACGGCACTCGATATCATTAGCACTCGGATGCAGGTGAACTACGCAGCCCCCACAAACCCAGCGGTCTCGATTTACCTAAATGGATCCAACGTCACGAACCAAACGCTGACACAGCCTGTGATTGTTGGCCAGCAGGTCGCCCTGACCAGCTCTGTGACTGGCGGCCTGCCTACAAGCTGGAGTTGGACACTGAGTACAGGAAATTACGTGGGGGGCTATTCGGTCCCCGGCAGCCCTGGGAACAATGGGAACTTCGGCTGCGTGGTCGATGCGAACGCTCCGAACCCAAATCAGTGCGTTATGCAGGGCACGGTCGTCACAAGCGGACCGGACCTTACTATTTACGGCTCTGAGCAGGAATTCGACTGGCTTCAATAACGCCGCACTGATCCATTGACGCGTACGCTAGCCTGAGGGCATGAAGGAGCGAGACTGGACAAGAGTCCTGGGATGGCCGGGATACCAGGTGTATGCGAAGGAAATCGATGAGCCGCGCAAAAAGCTGAAGCTGTGGGTGAGGCGGAAGAAGGCGGGGCTTAAATTGATCTGCTCCGGGTGCGGTCAGCCTGTACCGGCCAGCAAGATCCAAGAGATCAGCGAGCGGGAGGTACGGGACCTGCCCTGCTTCGAGTACTCGACGACGGTGGTGGTAGAGACGTATCGGATGAAGTGCCCCCGCTGCGGATTCCGTGCAGAGAAGGTGGCCCAGTTACCGAGTAAGGCTCCGTTCAGCAAACGATTCGAAGAAGCTGTGGGGCAAGCTTGCGAGAGCGCGTCGGCTCGACAAGTGGCCCGCCGGTTCGGCATGGCCGAAAGCACGGTGCGCGCGATCGACCTGCGATGCCTGGAACGTTGGGAGGCCAAGCGGCGCAAGCCGCCGCTGCGGCAGATGGGCGTGGACGAGTTGTACCGCGGCAAGAAGGACAAGTTCCTCACGGTGGTGTGCAATCTGGAAACCGGCGAGCCACTGTGGTTTGGCAAAACGCGGAAGAAGGAAACCTTGGATGAATTCTTCCGTGATGAGTTAAGACCCCGGCAACGCAGGCGGATAGAGGCGGCGTGCGTGGACATGTGGGAACCGTTCCGGTTGAGCATCGAGCAATGGGCGCCACAGTGCAAGATCGTGTACGACAAGTTCCACATCCTCCAGCATGCCAACGATGCCATAGACGAAGTGCGGAGGGCGGAGTTCTTCCGTCAAGGAAAACAAAAGCGCGGGCTGATCAAGGGAAAGAAGTGGCTCCTGATGAGCCGGTGGAAGAACCTGACTGTTCCGCAACGCGGAGAACTCAACCGGCTGTTCCAACTGAACCGGCGCGTGTTCAAAGCCTACCTTCTCAAAGAGAGCTTGGAGAAGCTTTGGGACTACCGCTACGAAGGCGCGATGCTCAACTACCTGCAGAGGTGGATGGACCAACTGAAGTGGCAACGGCTGAGGCCGTTCGAAGAACTCGCCGACATGCTGCTGAAGCATCTGGAGGGGATCTTGAATTACTGCCGGACCAAGGTTCGCTTCGGTGTGATCGAGGCGCTCAATGGAAACATTCGGATGCTGATCAATCGTGGTCGTGGCTATAAAAACGTCCACTACCTACTGCTGAAGGCCAAACGCATGGCTGTCACCAATGCCGAATTCGTTGAACTTCAACAAATCAGAAAGGCGGCATAGAATGGGCGCTTCGTCGAATTCCTGCTCA
>CAWISY010000049.1:0-27930 GCA_963838455.1 Bryobacterales bacterium | reverse complement strand
GTGTAGTGTCCAACAAATAGCTGGACAATCAGGCTGGGGAAGCCGGATAATGGGGCATGCCTCGTTCGGGGACTCCGCTGGTGTTTTCGGAGGATCAACAGAATCAGATCGAGCAGTGGCTGGCAGCGATGGGTACCCCGCAACAGGTTGCCTTGCGGTGCCGCATTGTACTGGCACTGGCGCGCGGAGAATCCGAGGCATCGGTTGCCGCCGGGCTGAGATAAATCGCAAAACTGTCCGCCTGTGGCGAGAGCGTTTCGCCGAAGAAGGACTGCAGGGTTTGCGGGAAATCGCGCCGGGGCGCGGCCGCAAAGCGACTTATGGCCCGGATCGGGTCAAGGCAGTTCTGGATGCGACCCTGCAATCGAAGCCGAAGGGCCAGACGCACTGGAGCTGCCGCCTCATGGCAGCCAGTCAGGGCATCAGCAAGTCAACTGTCAGCAATCTTTGGAAGAGCCATAACATCAAGCCCCATCGCACAAAGACGTTCAAGCTGTCGCGCGATCCGAAGTTTCTCGAAAAACTGACCGACGTAGTTGGTCTCTATCTCAATCCGCCCGACAAAGCCATCGTTCTTTGCGTCGATGAAAAGAGCCAGATTCAGGCGCTGAACCGCACTCAACCCGGTCTGCCTCTGAAGAAGGGCCGCTGCGGAACCATGACGCACGATTACAAACGCAACGGGACGACCACTCTGTTCGCCGCTCTCGATCTGCTGCAGGGGAAAGTCATCGGCGATTTTTACAAACGGCACAGACACCAGGAGTTCCTGAAGTTTCTCCGGCGGATTGATCGCGAATTCACGGGCGGCGATGCCTTACACGTTGTCATGGACAACTACGGCACTCACGGCACAGCGGAGGTGAAAACCTGGCTGCAGAAACATCCTCGCTTTGTGATCCACTACGTCCCAACCAGTTGCAGTTGGTTGAACCTGATTGAACGGTGGTTCGCTGAACTAACCAACAAACGCATCCGCCGCGATTCTTTCTTCAGCGTCGACGAACTCATCGCCGCAATCAACGACTTCCTGGCAACGTGGAACGAAAATCCGAAGCCTTTCGTCTGGACCGCGACGGTCGACTCCATCGTCTCCAAGCTTGCCCGTTGCCGCCAAACCCTCGAACAGATCCAGCCCGGTTGTACTGCCCCGAAACGCCGCAAACGCCTGTCCAGTTAATTCGTGGACACTACACTAGGGTGCCTGAACCTCAAGCCGGAACAGTCCAACACCTTCTTCAAACTGATGGAGGAACGTTATACTCGCCACTCGACGATCATCACGACGAACTTAGTCTATGACGAGTGGCACAACTTTCTCGGCAACAAATCGATGGTGGACGCGCTGCTCAGCCGCGTGCGGCATTACTGCCACACCGTGACCATCCAGGGTCCCTCGCTGCGCGACCCGCAGGGCTGAACCCGTGCAGCGGCACGAGTATATCCGGCGGCTCCTCGAAGCCTACCGTGCGACTCCGGGCACGTGCGGCGCCGTGCGCCGGCCGGACCGTCTGCTCGCGGCCCAACTGCATGAGCGTGGCGTGCCCCTCGAGGCGGTCGAGAACGCGCTCATTCTGGCCGCGGCGCGCCGTATGACCAGGCCCGCCGATGCTCCGCCTCTCGGAATCATTCGCTCGCTGGCGTACTTCTCGCCGGTCATCGAAGAGGTCCTGCGTTTGCCGGTTGCTCCGGAGTACTTCCGCCATCTGCGCAGCAGCATCGCACGCTTCACACCAGCCCAGTAGCTTCGCCGCCCAACCCCAATCACGCCTGCGGCGTGGATGATGATGCCTCTTCCATCTCTCTCTACTTGCGCGCTTACAGCGCGGATGATGACGCGGGCACCCGCGTTCTCGATCTTGTTCTCAGCGCGGGTCACTTTAACCAAGCGCTACTGGGTCACTTCTGACGAGCGCCGAAGAACTTCGGCGCTCGCGAGAACTTACCCACCTCTGCTCTCCAAAACTGACCCAGGCAGCCTGATCTGAACTCCGCGCCGGTGGGTGGTGACGATGAAGCATCACCATGCCAGATGCCCGGAAGAGACCGTGTTCGATCTGCCGGCGGTGGTTTCGGCCAGACGCGCGAGTAGGCGACCGGCAACACGCCTGCGGGAAGCCGGAATGCCAGACCAAGCGCCGGCAGAAGACTCAAGCCAGTTGGCGCGGTCGTAACCCGGGCTACGCCATCGCCTACCGGATCGATCGGCGGTCGGCGCCAACCCAACCAGCGCCGGAGGGGCTGCGGGTACCGGCTCCATTGAACCAACTTCCCGGGGAGTTCGCGAAAGACCAGTTCGGGCCCCAATGCGCTGATTTCATTGCGGTTCTGGCAGCACTTCTGGTCCGATTCGCGAAAGACCAGTTCCGGGCGTATGGTACTGATCCCACGGGACTTTCCGGCACACTTCCCCGGTTGCCGCAAAAGACCAGTCCGGGCTTGGGCCATACTGAGCCCCGAGCCAGCGACGATGCAACTGGAGTTTCACCAACTGGACCGGCGATGGGAGCATCTGCGAGTCCGCGAGCCGCACCGGCAGCGCCGGTTACTGGCGTCGCTGGCTGACAGCGGCCAGCAGACCCCGATCATCGTGGTGGCCGCCGGGCCGCCTGACCGTTACCTGGTGATCGATGGTTACAAGCGCATCGCGGCGCTCCAGCAATTGGGCCGGGACACGGTCGAAGCCACGGTCTGGGCGATGAGCGAAGCCGAAGCTCTGCTGCTGGAGCGGTCGTTGCGTTTCAGCTCGCAGGAAAGCGCGCTGGAACAAGGCTGGCTGTTGGCGGAGATGGAGCAGCGCTTCGGCTACTCGCTGGAGGAGTTGGCGCGCCGTTTCGACCGCAGCGTGAGCTGGGTGTCGCGGCGGCTGGCGCTGGTGGAACTGCTGCCGGCGGCCATCCAGCAGCAAGTACGCGAAGGCAAAATCTCAGCGCACGTGGCGATGAAGTGTCTGGCGCCGGTGGCCCGCGTGGATGTGGAGCATTGCGAGCGCATGGCCGCCGCATTCATCCAGCAGCGTTGCGACACGCGGCAAGCCGGGCAACTCTATACGGCCTGGCGCAAAGCCACACGCGCGGTTCGCGAGCGCATTCTGGCCGAACCGGAACTGTTTTTGAAAACGCAGCGGCAGCCACCGGCAGCCCCGCCGGCGGCGCTCGAACAGGTGGAGCGTGATCTGGAGATGGCGCTGGCCATCCTGCGTCGTGCCGGCAGGAGGCTCTCTGAAGCCCTCCCGGAGATGACGGGCCCGCAACAGAAGCAAGCACAGGGCCAGATTGAAAACGCGCGCCGGGAACTTAACCGGATGACGGAACGAATCGGAAAGGAGCAGGAAGGGAAACATGCTGAGCCAAGCGCAACGCACTGCGATTCTGGAACTGAGCGAGAAGGGAGTGAGCAAACGGGAGATCGCGCGCGTGCTGCGGCTGTCGCGCCTGAGCGTACGCAAAGTCTTGAGTTCGAACTCCCCCGACGTTCCGGAAATCCAGCGGCCGGAGAAAGCCGAACCCTACCGGCAACAGATCCTCGACCTTTTGGTCACCTGCAAGGGGAATCTCGTGCGAGTCCATGAGGAGCTGACGGCGGGCGGCGCGGCGTTGTCCTATCCGGCGTTGACCGGGTTCTGCCGCCGGCAGGGCATCGGACAGGCGCCCACCGTGCCGGCGGGTCAGTATCATTTCGAACCGGGCGTGGAGATGCAGCACGACACGTCTCCGCACACCGTCGAAGTAGGCGGGCAGAAGTACAAGGCGCAAACCGCGTCGGCGGTGCTGTGCTATTCGCGCCTGCTGTTCTTCCAGATCAACCCCACCTTTCAGCGCTTCGATTGCAAAGTGTTCCTCACGGATGCGCTGCGCTACATGGGTGGCGCTTGCGAGCGCGTGATGATCGACAACACGCATGTGGTGGTGCTGCGCGGAACGGGACGCGAGATGATCCCGGCGCCGGAGATGGAAGCGTTCGGGGAACGCTTCGGATTCCGCTTCGTGGCGCATCAGATCGGTAACGCCAACCGCTCGGCGCGCGTGGAACGTCCGTTTTCCTTTATCGAAAACAACTTTCTGGCCGGACGCAGGTTCGCCACCTGGGGCGATCTGAATCAACAGGCGCGCCAGTGGTGCGACAAGGTCAACTCGACCTACAAGAAACATATCCGCGCGGTGCCGCGCGAACTGTTCGCGATCGAGCGCCTGCATCTGAAACCGCTACCGGCCTGGATTCCGGAAGTGTACCGCCTGCATCAACGCACGGTGGACGTGGAAGGCTACGTCTCGGTGAACTCGATGCGCTACTCGGTTCCAGTCCCCTGGATCGGACATCGGGTGGAGGTTCGCGAGACACGGGACAAGATCGAGATCGAAATGGATGCGCGCCATATCGTCACGCATGTGCGCGCGGTGACGCCACTCTCGCAGCGCGTCACCCTCGCCGCCCATCGGCCGCCGCGCGGAGAAGGCGTCAAGCGCAGCGATCCGCACCCGGAGGAAAAGGCGATCCTCGAAGCCGCGCCGGAAACCGCACTGTATGTGGCGGCGCTGAAGCAAAAGAGCCGCAAGGTGGTGGCTCTTGCCCTGCGCCAACTGCTGCGATTGCTGCGGGAATATCCGCGCGAGCCGTTCCTGGCCGCGGTGCGCGAAGCCGCCCGGTATGGGCTCTACGATCTGGACCGTTTGGAGCGCATGATTTTGCGCCGCGTGGCGCGCGACTACTTTCTCTTGTTGGACCCCGACTCCGATTCCCATGACTGAAGAACTGGAACAACTGCTGAAGAATCTCAAGCTGCGGCGCATGCTCAGCGTGTACGACGAACAGTTGCGCGCCGCCGAGAAAACGCAGTCCTCTTACTCCGAGTTCGTCGCCGGGCTGTTGCGCGCGCAATGGCACGAGCGGCAGGAAAGCGCTCTGGAGTGGCGCATCCGCAGAGCCAATCTGCCGGAACGCTGGCCGCTGGAGTCGTTTCCCTGGGCCCGCCAGCCCGGTGTGAACCGCAAGCAGATCCGCACCTTCGCGGAACTCGACTTCGTCGCCAAGCACGAGAACCTGGTCTTGACGGGACCGACCGGGGTAGGCAAAACCGGACTGGCTTGCGGGCTCCTGTTGAAGGCTTTGCAGAACGGCCATCGCTGCCAGTTCATCCGCGCGCAGGATCTGTTCGACGAAATGTACGCCTCGCTGGCCGACCGCTCCACGCGCCAGTTACTCAATCGCCTGGCTCGCCTGGACGTCCTTTTGATCGACGAGCTGGGGTACTTAAACCTCAAGCCGGAACAGTCCAACACCTTCTTCAAGCTGATGGAAGAACGTTATACCCGCCACTCCACCATCATCACCACAAACTTGTTATGCGGTGCACCGCATAATAAATTTAATGCGGAGTCCATTTTAATGCGGATCAAACGGCCATAGCAGCGAGCCAAACCCCCTCAGAATCAGGCGAAGTGGTCCACGTCGCGATCTTGGAACTCCGCATAATCATGAGGTCCTAAAAAGGAGGACGTCATGTTAAAACAGTTTTTCGAATCGCCTTTCCGCATCCAAGAACTACGCGACGGCCCGGATGGCCGCGTGTTGGAAGGGTTTGCTCAGGAGTTGTGCAAGGCGGGCTATGCAGAGATAACGGCTCGGAGGCACATTCGAGCAGCAGAGCACCTAATCCATTGGACCGGTCGGAAAGGCAGAACGGTCGCCGCTTTAGACGAACGAATGATCGAGGAATTTGTCCAGCACCTGAATCGATGCCGATGCCCACGATATGGCCGCACGCACCGGCGGGACCTTCGGAAGGGTGCCCGTCTGTTTCTCCGCTATGTCCGATTCACCGATATAGCCACGACCCGAGTCGTAGAGGAGATCGTCGTGAATCCAGTTCTGTTGGTCGCGTTCTGTGGCTGGATGCGACAGCAACGCGGCACCTGCGATGCCACGCTCTATAATTACAACATTCACCTGCGCGATTTGCTGAAGAGTGTGGGAGAAGATCCGGGTACGTTCGATGCCCACAACCTGCGGCAGTTTATCCTGGACACGAGTCAACGGTGTGGATGGGCAGCGGCGAAAAAGTGCACCACTGCCGTCCGCATGTTTCTGCGCTTTTTGATCGCCGACGGCAAGTGTGCTGCGGGTTTGGAGGGAGCCGTCCCCGTTCTCGCGCATTGGCGGCTGTCGTCCTTGCCGCGGTATTTGCAATCCGATGAAGTCGAACTGGTGATTGCTTCTTGTGATCCGGCAACGCCAGCGGGCAAACGGGATCGTGCCATTTTACTCTTGCTCGCTCGATTGGGACTTCGTGCGGGCGATCTCGTGCAGCTTCGGCTGGGCGATATCGATTGGAAGGAAGCTGGGATCAGCGTTTCAGGGAAGGGGCGACGTCAGACGCTCATGCCGTTGACCCAGGAGATTGGCGATGCGATCGCCAACTACATCAAGGACGGTCGTCCTCAGACCGACGTGGATGCGCTGTTTATTCGATCCCGAGCACCCTTTCGGTGTCTTGCGAACCACTGTGCAATCTCGATGATCGCTGCCCAGGCCATGCGGCGGGCTGGTGTCGTTTGCCCAAGCCGTGGTGCAGCCCATGTCCTCCGCCATTCGGTGGCAAGCTCTATGCTCCGGCAAGGCGCGTCGTTGCAGGAGATCGCGGGTGTGCTTCGGCACCGTTCCACCGCGACCACGGAGATCTACGCCAAAGTAGATGTCATCACCCTGCGACAGATTGCGCAGCCATGGCCGGAGGCGCAATCATGCTGACTCAGGCCGTGGAAGCGTACGTGGCCATGCGCCGGGCCACGGGATTCGCGTTTCGTTCTGAAGGCAGCCTGTTGCAGAGCTTTGCCGCATTCTCCGACGCGGCGGGCAAACAGTACATCAGCTCTGAAATCGCCATTGAGTGGGCTCAATCTGCACCGTCCCTGTCTCAACGAGCGCGCCGGCTTGGCCAAGTGATTCGATTTGCACGGTACATCCGTGCGGAAGACCTACACCACGAAATACCGCCCACAGTCTTCGGCAGTGAGAACCGGCCGCGACCGGTGCCCTACATCTTTTCCAGGGAGGAGATCCAGCGCATTCTCCAGGCCGCCTCTACGTTGGGTAAACGCAATGCCTTTCGCGGGCACACCTACAACACCTTTTTCGCCCTGCTGGCGTGCACCGGGCTTCGTGTGTCGGAAGCAATCCATCTCTGTTTCGAAGACATCACCGCTGACGGTCTGGTGATTCGCTGTTCAAAATTCCGCAAAAGCCGCCTCGTTCCCCTTCACGAGACTACGCAGGCTGGCTTGGAACAGTACCTCAAGCGGAGGCGCGCCTATACGCCATTGGATGATCACGTGTTCGTTTCCTTGCGGAGGCGCCCGTTGCTTTTGCATGACGCCGAAACCGCATTCCACGATATCGCCGAGAAGATCAGCCTCCCTCGTGGAGCAGGCCTTCCACGCCCCACGATCCATTCCTTGCGGCACACGTTCGCAGTAAGGGCTCTGGAAACCTGCCCTGATGGGCGTGATCGAATCACAAAACATATGTTGGCGCTGTCTACGTACCTCGGCCACAGCAAGGTCGCCGACACGTACTGGTATCTGGAGGCAACACCGGATCTGATGAGAAACATCGCGGATTCGTGCCAGAGATTCTTCACGGGTGGCCGGCCATGATCCTTCTCGCCCCGCACATCGCGGCCTTCCTCCAGCAGCGTTTGCCCATCGAGCGGCGTGCCAGCCCCAACACCTGCGACTCCTATGCGCATGCCTTCAGACTTCTGTTCGAATACGCCAGCGCTTGCGTCAAGCTGCCGCCCTCGCAACTGCAACTGGAACAACTGGACGCTCCGCTCATCGTGAACTTCCTGAACCATCTGGAAACAAGTCGCGGCAATGGCGCTGGTTCCAGAAACATCCGGCTTGCAGCCATCAAATCTTTCATGCACTACATGGACTATCGCGTGCCGTCGGCGCTGGGGCAGATCCAACGGATTCTGGCCATCCCTGCGAAAAAGACGGACACCAGGCTTGTCAAGCACCTCACTGCCCAGGAGATGCAATCGATCCTGGATGCCCCTGACCCAACTGTCCGGGACGGCATCCGTGACCGGGCGATGCTTCACCTTTGCTTCGCGGGTGGACTGCGGGTCTCTGAACTGGTGGGACTCCGGATCGAAGATATGATGCTGCAACCGCAAGCCAGCGTTCTAATCCACGGTAAAGGCCGAAAAGAACGTTGCTTGCCCCTGTGGAAAGAAACAGCATCCGCGGTTCGTGCATGGCTGTCTGTCCGCGGTGAAGTCCGGATTCCAGAACTGTTCCCCAATGCTCGTAATGATGCCATGACCCGCGCCGGTTTCGAGTACATCCTGCGTAAGCACGTCCATACTGCTCAGATGCGCTGTTCAACGCTCTCCTCAAAACGAGTTTCACCGCATGTTCTAAGGCACACCTGCGCGCTGACCATACTGCAAGCCACCAAAGATCTCCGGAAGGTGTCTCTCTGGCTCGGGCATTCCAGTATGCAAACGACGGAGATTTACACTCGCGCCGACCCGTCCGTGAAACTCGAAGCCCTCGAATCAGTGATCGCTCCGAAGCTGCGGACGGGCCGCTTTAAGGCGACGGACAAACTGATCGAGATGTTGAAGGCTGCTCCTAATATGCGAAGCAAAAAGACGCCACAATAACGGCAGGCAGCTCCATAGAGCGCGGAGTCCGCATAAAAATGGACTCCGCATTAAACTTGTTATGCGGTGCACCGCATAACAGATTTGTGGTGATGATGGTGGAGTGGCGGGTATAACGTTCTTCCATCAGCTTGAAGAAGGTGTTGGACTGTTCCGGCTTGAGGTTTAAGTACCCCAGCTCGTCGATCAAAAGGACGTCCAGGCGAGCCAGGCGATTGAGTAACTGGCGCGTGGAGCGGTCGGCCAGCGAGGCGTACATTTCGTCGAACAGATCCTGCGCGCGGATGAACTGGCAGCGATGGCCGTTCTGCAAAGCCTTCAACAGGAGCCCGCAAGCCAGTCCGGTTTTGCCTACCCCGGTCGGTCCCGTCAAGACCAGGTTCTCATGCTTGGCGACGAAGTCGAGTTCGGCGAAGGTGCGGATCTGCTTGCGGTTCACGCCGGGCTGGCGGGCCCAGGGAAACGATTCCAGCGGCCAGCGTTCCGGCAGATTGGCTCTGCGGATGCGCCACTCCAGAGCGCTTTCCTGCCGCTCGTGCCATTGCGCGCGCAACAGCCCGGCGACGAACTCCGAGTAAGGAGCTTGCGTTTTCTCGGCAGCGTGTAACTGTTCGTCGTACACGCTGAGCATGCGCCGCAGCTTGAGATTCTTCAGCAGTTGTTCCAGTTCTTCAGTCATGGGAATCGGAGTCCGGGTCCAACAAGAGAAAGTAGTCGCGCGCCACGCGGCGCAAAATCATTCGCTCCAGGCGGTCCAGATCGTAAAGCCCATACCGGGCGGCTTCGCGCACCGCGGCCAGGAACGGCTCGCGCGGATATTCCCGCAGCAATCGCAGCAGTTGGCGCAGGGCAAGAGCCACCACCTTGCGGCTCTTTTGCTTCAGCGCCGCCACATACAGTGCGGTTTCCGGCGCGGCTTCGAGGATCGCCTTTTCCTCCGGGTGCGGATCGCTGCGCTTGACGCCTTCCCCGCGTGGCGGCCGATGGGCGGCGAGGGTGACGCGCTGCGAGAGTGGCGTCACCGCGCGCACATGCGTGACGATATGGCGCGCATCCATTTCGATCTCGATCTTGTCCCGTGTCTCGCGCACCTCCACCCGATGTCCGATCCAGGGGACTGGAACCGAGTAGCGCATCGAGTTCACCGAGACGTAGCCCTCCACGTCCACCGTGCGTTGATGCAGGCGGTACACTTCCGGAATCCTCGCCGGTAGCGGTTTCAGATGCAGGCGCTCGACCGCGAACAGCTCCCGCGGCACCGCGCGGATATGTTTCTTGTAGGTCGCGTTGACCTTGTCGCACCACTGGCGCGCCTGTTGATTCAGCTCGCCCCAGGTGGCGAACCTGCGTCCGGCCAGAAAGTTGTTTTCGATAAAGGAAAACGGACGTTCCACGCGCGCCGAGCGGTTGGCGTTGCCGATCTGGTGCGCCACGAAGCGGAATCCGAAGCGCTCCCCGAACGCTTCCATCTCCGGCGCCGGGATCATCTCGCGTCCCGTGCCGCGCAGCACCACCACATGCGTGTTGTCGATCATCACACGCTCGACAGCGCCGCCCAGGTAGCGCAGCGCATCCGTGAGGAACACTTTGCAATCGAACCTCTGAAACGTGGGGTTGATCTGGAAGAACAGCAGGCGCGAATAGCACAGCACCGCCGACGCGGTTTGCGCCTGGCACTTCCGGCCGCCCACTTCGACTGTGTGCGGAGACGTGTCGTGCTGCATCTCCACGCCCGGTTCGAAATGATACTGACCCGCCGGCGCGGTGGGCGCCTGTCCGATGCCTTGCCGGCGGCAGAACCCAGTCAGCGCCGGATAGGACAACGCCGCGCCGGCCGCCGTCAGCTCCTCATGGACTCGCACCAGATTCCCCTTGCAGGTGATCAAAAGGTCGAGGATCTGTTGCCGGTAAGGTTCGGCTTTCTCCGGCCGCTGGATTTCTGGAACGTCGGTGGAGTTCGCACTCAAGACTTTGCGTACGCTCAGGCGCGACAGCCGCAGGACGCGCGCGATCTCCCGTTTGCTCACTCCCTTCTCGCTCAGTTCCAGAATCGCTGTGCGTTGCGCTTGGCTCAGCATGTTTGGTTGCCTGCTCCTTTACGATTCGTTCCGCCATCCGGTGGAGTTCCCGGCGCGCGTTTTCAATCTGGCCCTGCGCCTGTTTCTGTTGCGGGCCCGTCATCTCCGGGAGGGCTTCGGCGAGCCTCCTGCCGGCACGACGCAGGATCGCCAGCGCCATCTCCAGATCGCGCTCCACTTGTTCGACCGCCGCGGGCGGGGCTGCGGATGGCTGCCGCTGCGTTTTCAAAAACAGTTCCGGTTCGGCCAGAATGCGCTCGCGCACCGCGCGTGTGGCTTTGCGCCAGGCCGTATAGAGTTGCCCGGCTTGCCGCGTGTCGCAACGGTGCTGTACCAAGGCCGCCGCCATGCGCTCGCAATGCTCCGCATCCACGCGGGCCACCGGCGCCAGATACTTCATTGCCACCTGCGCTGAGATTTTGCCTTCGCGTACTTGCTGCTGGATGGCCCCCGGCAGCAGTTCCACCAGCGCCAGCCGCCGCGACACCCAGCTCACGCTGCGGTCGAAACGGCGCGCCAGTTCCTCCAGCGAGTAGCCGAAGCGTCGCTCCATCTCCGCCAACAGCCACCCTTGTTCCAGCGCGCTTTCCTGCGGGCTGAACCGCACCGACCTCGACAGCAGCACAGCTTCGGCTTCGCTCATCGCCCAGACCGTGGCTTCGACCGTGTCCCGGCCCAGTTGCTGGAGCGCGGCGATGCGCTTATGGCCGTCGATCACCAGGTAACGGTCAGGCCGCCCGGCGGCCACCACGACGATGGGCGTCTGCTGGCCGCTGTCAGCCAGCGATGCCAGCAACCGGCGCTGCCGGTGCGGCTCGCGGACGCGCAGATGCTCCCATCGCCGGTCCAGTTGGTGAAACTCCAGTTGCATGGTCGCTTGCTCGGGGCTCAGTATGGCCCAAGCCCGGACTGGTCTTTTGCGACAACCGGGAAAGTGTGCCGGAAAGTCCCGTGGGATCAGTACCATACGCCCGGAACTGGTCTTTCGCGAATCGGACCAGAAGTGCTGCCAGAACCGCAATGAAATCAGCGCATTGGGGCCCGAACTGGTCTTTCGCGAACTCCCCGGGAAGTTGGTTCAATGGAGCCGGTACCCGCAGCCCCTCCGGCGCTGGTTGGGTTGGCGCCGACCGCCGATCGATCCGGTAGGCGATGGCGTAGCCCGGGTTACGACCGCGCCAACTGGCTTGAGTCTTCTGCCGGCGCTTGGTCTGGCATTCCGGCTTCCCGCAGGCGTGTTGCCGGTCGCCTACTCGCGCGTCTGGCCGAAACCACCGCCGGCAGATCGAACACGGTCTCTTCCGGGCATCTGGCATGGTGATGCTTCATCGTCACCACCCACCGGCGCGGAGTTCAGATCAGGCTGCCTGGGTCAGTTTTGGAGAGCAGAGGTGGGTAAGTTCTCGCGAGCGCCGAAGGCGCAGCACAAACGGCGCCGCGAGAAAGGGCTCCCGATGCAACTTCACTCTCTGATCGTTTCTGAACCGGCCGGCGTCGTGACGGGATTCGGCGTTGGCTTGTTGACTTATGCGTTGGCCGGGTTCTGCGGCGCCGCTCCGCATACCAGCTTGATCGCCGGTTGCATCGCGCATTTCATTGCCAACACGGTGATCGCGGGACACGTGAATCTCCTCTTGCTGGATTTCCTGGCTTTGGTGATGGTTCGGGTACCGGCTGCCGCTGGATCGACGCTTTGGATGAGCCATATGATCAACACCGGACATCTCTTTTGATAGGCTGGAGACCGCCCGTCAAAGCGATTCCGGGACTCCCCGACGCCTCCCGTAGCCCCTCCCGACATTCCGGACCGCGGCAAACCGCCGCACCGCAGGCCCACTGCCCCATCCACCCTGGTAGGAGAATGGACCATAGGACCGCGCCATGACCCCTCTTTTCGACAGCGATTCGTTACCACCCTCCCGCGAGCAGCTCGAAGAAGGGGCCGTCCTGCTGCGCGGCTTTGCCACCGCCGAAGCACCCGTCCTGGTTGAAGAAGTGGCACAGATCACCCAGGCCGCGCCGTTCCGCCACTTGGTCACACCCGGCGGTTACACCATGTCCGTCGCGATGACCAACTGCGGGCGCGTCGGTTGGGTCTCCGACCGCAGGGGCTACCGCTACGACCCCAGAGATCCCGACACCGGAGCGCCCTGGCCGCCGATGCCAGCAGCATTCCTCGACCTCGGCGTACGCGCCGCCACCGAGGCCGGGTTCGCCAACTACGATCCGGACGCTTGCCTGATCAACCGCTACGTTGCGGGCGCCAAGCTGAGCCTCCATCAGGACCGTGACGAGAAGGATGCGTGGGCTCCAATCGTCTCGGTCTCGCTCGGCCTGCCTGCTGTGTTCTTGTGGGGCGGTAAGCGCCGCTCCGATCCTGTGCGCCGATTGACCCTCGAAAGCGGCGATGTCGCGGTGTGGGGCGGTCCCGCACGCTTCGTCTATCACGGCGTCGCTCCGCTCAAGGATGGGGAACATCCGCTGACCGGTGCGGCTCGCATCAATCTTACGTTCCGAAAGGTGTTTTGAGAGCGCCAAATATACGAAGGCCTTCTGGGTCCGGCACATCTGGCGATCATTGCGTCGATCCCGGCGGTGGCCAACGCCGAATCTGTGGGCGTCGGGACTGCCCAAGCGACGTGACGGCAGGCGACCTCACACCCCCTGCGGATGAAGGGGCGAACCCGATCCTAAGCTAAACGCTTAGACTCAAGAAATGGACGTACTGGTGATCGGCGGCACCGGCTTCATCGGACCGTATCTCGTCCGCCAACTCGCGGCAATGGGCCATTCCGTTCGTGTGTTCCATCGCGGCAAATCGCGACCAGACTTGCCGGCCGAACACATCCTCGGTGACTGGCGCGACCTTCCTCAGCTCAAGCCCACGGCCGAAATCGTGGTCGACCTCATTCTGGCTTCGGGCGCGCAGGCACGTGAATTGATGGCGACCTTCCACGGACGCGCCCGCCGGGTCGTGGCAGCCAGCAGTGCTGATGTTTATCGCGCTTGCGGAATTCTGCATCGGCTGGAAGAGGGTCCGCCTGACTCTGTGCCCCTCACCGAGGAATCCCCGCTCCGGACCAAGCCGCAGACCTACCCGCCGGAACAGATCGAGATGATCAAGAAGATGGTTCCGTGGTGGGACGATTCGTACGACAAGATCCAGGTGGAACGGGTGATCATGAGCGATCCCGAATTGGCGGGCACGGTTCTGCGCCTGCCAATGATCTATGGGCCTGGCGATTACGCCCGGCGCTTCCATCCAGTGCTCAAGCGGATTGATGACAACAGGCGGGTCATTCTCTATGAACAGGGCTGGGCCGCATGGCGGGCACCGCGCGGGTACGTGGAAAATGTGGCCGCTGCTCTGGCGCTCGCTGTTGTGAACGAACGGGCCGCAGGGCGCATCTACAACGTCGCCGAGTCCCCTGCGTATTCCGAACTCGAATGGGCGCGCAAGATCGCCCTTGCGACCGGGTGGACGGGTGAGTTTATGGTCCAGCCGAACGATCGGACGCCGGAGCATTTGAAGCCACCCGGCAATACCGCTCAACACTGGGAACTCGACTCCACGCGCATCCGCCGGGAACTGGACTATCGCGAAATTGTTGCTCTCGACGAAGCCATCCAGCGCACGATCGAATGGGAGCGGGCGAATCCTCCGGGCGAATTCAATCCGCACCCATTCGATTACATAGCGGAAGACGCGGCGATTGCATCACAGGTAAAACACGCCGAGTCCCAGTAGCATCACGTGCTCTGGGATTTGACTTCCCGCACGCTTTCGTCGCTGATTACTGTGGGAGGGTCGTATGAACCATCGGTCGCTTGCCGGATTCCTCTTCCTGGGCGTGGTATGGATGCCGACCTACGACGCGGAGAATCATGTGCGCGATTCCAAAGAAAGCCGGGGCCCGGCACAGCTTGACGCGCGCCGCCTGCTGGCCGAGCCGGTGGACGGCGTCCCCGGGCGCAATGTCGAGCCGTGAGGGCCGGCGGTCGAGTTAGCTCTGCTGACTGGCTGGATCCGCGCTGGGATTTGCAGCCGCGCTGTGATTTCCGGCCGCACCCCTGCCCGGAGGCGGCCTTCTCTTGCTTGCGGCGGCGGCGCGAGCTGCGTCCCGCATCTGCGACTTAATCCGCATTTCTTCTTCAGTAAAAGTCAGGGGCTGGGCTTCGTCCCCATCCGCGCAGCGATCGAGAAGGTCCCGGCACAGCAACGGGAGTTCCTGGATATGGATTCCATACACTCGAATCAGGGCGAGATCGGCCCTCACGCTGAATTTAGTCCGCACCCGGTCCGCCCCGATGCGGTCAAAGGCGAACACCCGGAATCCCTGATCGTGAGTGAACCCGGTAAGAACGAAACTCATGATTTACCCTCCGTGAGTAACCTCGCTTGCGCGTCCGTGGCTCTCGCGTTGTGAGTGCCCAGCGCCCGCCGGTTACAAGCAGGCTCATACTCGAAAACCAGGCGATCCTGGCGCGCCGTCCGGTTCGCTCCCTGGCAAATTTCAAACACGAACCCGGCCGGCTGATGCTTCATAAGCGCAGTCCCGGCATCCTGGAGGTGAGTCAGGAGCGTCCGTTGGATGTCGTCGGCCTGACCTACGTAGATCCACTCCCGCGCATTCGAAATTCCGTAAACCCCAGGCGCAACGGGAGCGTACGATTGCACCCCCTCCGCTGTAAACGGATGCGGAATACGTTGGTCAAACGGCATCACGTCCCCTTCGAGGAGCAGTTCCGCCGGCGGCAACCGGTCGCGCGATATAAGAACTCTTCAAGCCGCGATTCCGTTTCTGGACGCTCTCTTCGCCTCTTCTGTGAGGGACCGAAGACGCTCGATGAGCTGTTTCCCGCAGGTCAACTCCACGGGATCGGATTTGTGGCCCGGAAACTTGGTATCGATGAATTCCCTGCGGAAGAGCTGATCCTTTCCCAGCTTGCTCAGCAGTTCCAGTTCCTTCACGGTCAGCCGTACTGTAATCTGTGTCATTAAACTCCTAATGGGACTCCTGATGAAATTCCGGATCTCACGGTAACGGGGATCTCGAGTGACCATCTGCCGCACCTGGTCCGTCACTTCCTGCCAATCGTGAATGAAGTAGCCGGCGTCGTCATGCGCCAGGACCTCCGCACGTTTCTCTTCGAGAATGGTGAGGATGGCATCGATCCGGTCGCATTGCTCCGGGTGAGCGGCGCCTCGCAGGGCCTGCGCCACGCGGTCAAACTCTGCATGGATGCGCGGTTTGATTTGTTCTGCCCACTGGATTTGGTTGGATGTGCCGAGCATGGTTCGCTCCCTCAGAACCCCCGCCCTTTAAGGGCGAAAATTCGGAATATTTACCAACCGCGCTTTCTCCAGCGCCAGGCGTTGTTCTTGATCGCGTTGTTTTTGTTCGTCCAACTCCCGCTGCGCCGCCAAATGTTCTTCGAGTCCGTGAGATTCCACGATGGCAGCCTGCGCCAGGGCATCCAAGCGTTTCGAATACAGTATCAGCGCGAACGTGGAATGATCGCCGGGCTGGACCAGGTTGTATGAATACCCGGCGTCCTCCCATCGCGCCAGGACCGGCGCGGCTTCGCCGTAAATGGTGTGGTATGGAATCTCTGCGGTGGGCAGCGAGGCGGTTCCGTAGCTGGCCGTGAGACCCTGGATCATATCCTCTCTCGTCATACCTTCCACTTGATAGGGGTTGTAGGTGATGACGATGCGATAGAGCTCACCGTTATAGAAAGACAGCAATCCGTCACGCACCGGATCTGGCTTAGCCGGAGCGATGCGCGCCCCCAAACTTGGTTCCCATTCCAACTCCTGGATCAGCGCCGGCTGCTGGTGAACCGTTATCGCGTCGGCGGATTTCCGGTTGCTTTGCTTGGCGGCATCGGCCAGGGTCATACCGAACTTGAAGCCCCTATAATTTGAGAGGTCCCCGGCGTGGACAAGGGAGGCTCCCAGCAAGGCCGAAAGGATCACCGGCAAATGGGATTTGAGCTTGCGAGCTTTAATCATTTCGCACCGGTCCGGTGAACTTCAGGTGAGGATCGATCACTGCAACCTCCTCGGTTGTAGGGGTGTCCTAAGAACGGGGAGGATCGGATCTTCTGACTTAGTTCAGATGATCCGCGAGTGGGCAGAAATGCTCAGACAATAATGATTTTACGCCAATTACACGCGCTTGTCAACGAACGTTGCCGCATCCTCGGTCACACTCACGGTGACATCCATCCCAAGAAATGACGAGGCCTTGCCGGCAAACGTGCCCCACAGCGGTAGAACCTGCTTGGGGTCCCAGGCGACGGCGACGCGAATCAGGTTGCGATTTCCGATGATGCTGTTGGTGGGATCGAAATCGATCCATCCCGCTCCCGGCAGGTAAGCCTGCATCCATGCGTGCGTCGCGCCCCCGCCCAGCGTGCGGACAGCATCGGCGCTGGGAATCGCGCCCGGGGTGGCGCTGGGAATAAAGATGTAGCCGCTGACGAAGCGGGCAGCCAAACCCAGGGAACGCGCTGCTTCCATCATGAGAACCGCAAAATCCCGGCAACTGCCCCGGCGGCTCTCCAGCGTATCGCTGGGGCTTTGCACGCCCTTCTCGATGCGGCGCGAATAAACGAAATCATTCTTGACGCCGAGCGTGATGGCGCGCAGCAAATCCATGGTTCCGGTGGTCCCGGATTTGTCCAGAAACTTTCGTGCCCAACGCCGCGCGTCATCGCTGGGATAGCGATGGGACAGCGCGCACCCGAGGTCCGGCAGCTCATCCTCGGAATAGCAGAATGGATATGTTTTGGCGTACTCTTCCAGCGGATAGTCGGGCAGAGCCGTTTCTACATGCTCAATCGCAACCTCGCTGTCGAAACGCAGCTCCGCGGTCGAGCCATCGAAGGTTGCCACGGCAACCGAGTTGTCGAAAACGTCGTGAAGCCAGCGGAGACTCGCCGGAACAGGTGTGATCTCCAATCTCGTTTTGAGGAGTTTGAGGTCGTGACTTTCCCGAGGCCGGAACATCATTCTGTGCTCGCCCAGGCATACCGGCTCCGAGTATCGGTAGACCGTAAGGTGGCGCACAGTGAGCAGAGACATCGGCAACTTGGCTCCGCCAGCTTAGGTGCTAACGGTCACGCTCTCTCCGATTTCGTCGGCCCAGACCTTGAAGCCTTCCAGCGTGTTGGGGCCGAAGGTGGTGGCGATAGCCACGTCCGCGGCGTCACGCCCGCGGGCGATCAACACCCGCCCGATCCGAGGCACGTTATTGCGGGGATCGAAGGTGTGCCACGCCCCATCGAGATAGACTTCCATCCACGCGGCGAAATCCCCGGGCGCGTACGGCGGCGGCGTCCCGGTGTCGCCCAGATACCCCGTGCAGTAGCGTGCTGGAATGTTCATACAGCGGCAAAATGCGATCGCCAGATGAGCGAAGTCGCGGCAGACCCCCTTGCGCTCTTGGAATCCTCCCCATGCGGTCTTGGTGGGATGCGCGTCTCCATAGCCAAAAGCGATATGGTTGTGGACAAAGTCGCAGATCGCCTGCACACGCGTCCACCCCGGCGGTGTTTGGGAAAATAAACTCCACGCCGCATCAGACAGCAGATCCGTCTCGCAATAACGGCTGCCCAGCAAGAAGACCAGCGTTTCCTCGGGAAGATCCCGCACCTCGTGCTGCCGCGCGCCTGCGACCACCGCGTCCGGCGCTCCTGAATCCCGGATGACCGCATTGCCGGTCAACCGAATCCTGCCCGCGGGCGCTACGATCCGGCTGCACCAGTTCCCATACACATCGCGATGGGAGGTCACCGGAACGAAGGGATCGGTGCTCAAGCGATCCGGAATCACGATGTCGCCTGCACGCGAATAATGGATGTTCACCATCAGGATCATCGGCGTGCTTTGCGCGCAGTTGTAAATAATCTCGTAGCCGGCCCGGATCTGCATGGCTCTTCTATTATTGTGACCCATTCGCATCCGGACCGGCCTGCTACTTCTAGTAATCCATCCCGGGCATCTGGCCACCGCCGCCTGACGCCGAAGCGTTCTTGTCCGGGATCTCGCAGATCATCGCCTCCGTGGTCAGCATCAAGGCGCTGATCGAAGCCGCATTCTGCAGAGCCGAAAGGGTCACCTTGGTCGGATCGATGACGCCGGCTAGCACCAGGTCCTCATACTCTCCCGTGGCGGCGTTGAAGCCGAAGTTGCGGTCTTTGTTGTGCAGGATCTTCTCCATGAGCACCGCGCCTTCATAACCTGCATTGCCCGTGATCTGGCGGATGGGTTCTTCGCACGCGCGCTTGACGATGTTCACGCCGGTTTGCTCGTCCCCTTCAAGAACCAGCGATTTGAGCGTAACGGCTGCGCGCAGCAGCGCGATTCCGCCGCCGGGCACGATTCCTTCTTCCACCGCCGCACGAGTGGCATGCAGCGCGTCTTCCACCCGGGCCTTTTTCTCTTTCATCTCCATCTCGGTTGCCGCGCCTACCTTGATGAGAGCTACGCCGCCGGCCAGCTTCGCCAGCCGCTCCTGCAACTTCTCGCGATCGTAATCGGAAGTGGTCTCCTCAACTTGATTGCGGAGCTGCTTGATCCGGCCCTCAATGTTTTTCACGCCGCCGCCGCCGTCGATGATGGTCGTGTTGTCCTTGCTAATGGTGACTCGCTTCGCGCGGCCGAGATCTTCCAGGGTCATGCTCTCGAGCTTGATCCCGATCTCTTCAAACACCGCTTTGCCGCCGGTCAGGACCCCGATGTCCTCCAGCATCGCCTTGCGGCGATCGCCGAAGCCCGGAGCCTTCACCGCGCAAGCATTCAGCGTGCCGCGAATCTTGTTCACCACCATGGTGGCCAGCGCCTCGCCATCCACTTCCTCGGCGATCACCAGCAGCGGTTTCCCTGCGCGAACCACCAGCTCCAGCACGGGGAGCAGGTCCTTCATGTTGCTGATCTTCTTTTCGTGGATCAGAATGTAAGGATTTTCGAGCACGCACTCCATGCGGTCCGGGTCGGTGACGAAGTACGGCGAGAGGTAGCCGCGGTCGAACTGCATCCCGTCCACGGTCTCCAGTTCAGTCACCATGGTTTTCGATTCTTCCACCGTGATGACGCCGTCTTTCCCCACCTTCTTCATGGCCTCAGCGATGATGTTGCCGATGGTAGCGTCTCCGTTGGCGGAGATGGTGCCGATCTGCGCGATCATGTCGCCGGTCACCGGCTTGGAGAGCTTTTTCACTTCTCCCACGATCTTCTCCACCGCTGCCTCGATGCCGCGCTTGAGAGCCATCGGATTCGCGCCCGCGGTTACGCTCTTTACGCCTTCGCGAAAGATCGCTTGCGCCAGAATCGTGGCCGTGGTGGTGCCGTCGCCGGCGACGTCGGAGGTTTTCGACGCAACCTCGCGCACCATCTGGGCGCCCATGTTCTCCAGCGGATCTTTAAGCTCGATCTCTTTGGCCACGGTCACGCCGTCTTTGGTGATGGTGGGCCCACCGAATTTTTTCTCCAGGACTACGTTGCGTCCCTTCGGTCCCAAGGTGATCTTCACCGTGTCCGCCAATTGGTTAACGCCGCGCAAAATTGCCTGCCGGGAACTGTCGCTGTATGTAATCTGTTTTGCTGCCATAATGTCCTCTTCCTCTACGATGCTTTCGCGAGTTTCTTTTCGGCGTGCAGGATGCCGAGGACTTCGTCCTCGCGAATGATCAGCGCATCCTGACCATCCAACTTCACCTCACTGCCGGCGTATTTGCCGAGTAGAACGCGGTCGCCGACCTGAACGTCCAAGGGCACAATGGTGCCGTCCTCCAGGCGTTTGCCCTTGCCGACGGCCGTCACCTCAGCCTCCTGGGGCTTCTCCTTGGCGGAGTCCGGGATGTGCAAACCTCCCTGCATCTGTTGCTTCTCTTCGATTCGTTTGACCACGATGCGGTCATAAAGTGGGCGGATTGTCATTGTAATTTCTCTCTTTCCATAAAAAGTCTGGGAATTTCTAGGCGGGCGGAGGCGCCAAGTGGTCGAGCACCCGGCCGAGACCCGACAGCAAGTCCACGGGCAGCGGGAAGACGATGGTCGTGTTCTTCTCAGCGCCGATCTCGACCAGCGTTTGCAGATACCGGAGCTGAATCGCGGCAGGCTGTCTTTGAATCTGCTCCGCCGCCATGGCAAGTTTTTCGGAGGCTTCAAATTCGCCCTGGGCGTGAATGATCTTGGCGCGCTTTTCGCGCTCGGCTTCGGCCTGTCTGGCGATCGCGCGGATCATCTGCTCCGGCAGATCCACCTGCTTGACCTCAACCAGCGTCACTTTGACGCCCCAAGGTCCGGTTTGCTGATCGAGCACTGCTTGCAACCGCAGATTGATCTTCTCCCGCTGGCTGAGCAAGGAGTCGAGATCGACCTCGCCCAACACGCTGCGCAAACTGGTTTGGGATAACTGAGAAGTCGCGTACAGGAAGTTGGCCACTTCGATCACGGCCTTGGTGGGATCGATCACACGGAAGTACACCACCGCGTTGACCTTTACGGTCACGTTATCGCGTGTGATTACGTCCTGGGAAGGAACTTCCATGGCTTCGATCCGAAGCGAGATCCGGACCATGCGGTCGATGGGCGCGAATACCAGGGCGACGCCGGGGCCCTTCGGTTGCGGTAAGACGCGGCCCAAGCGAAAGATCACGCCGCGCTCGTACTCACTCAGGATCTTGATCGACGACAGCAAATAGATGACGACGACGGCAACCGGAATCATCCAATAGTCAAACACGAAGAACTCTTTCGTCCGGCTTGGCGTCGGAATCGATCAGGCTTTGCACCATCCTCTTGGTTTCAACGCGAGCGGCTTTGTCCGGGATACAAGCCAGAGATTCCTTGGCGAACTGCAGACTGGAGCTGTACTCGTTGCGCATGGAGCCGAGAAGATCCCGCCGCGCCGCTTGCATGTGCTCCAATAACAAACCGCACGGGCCCACGCTTTGCGTGCTAATCCCGGTACCTCCCAGATGGGCGATCAGTTCATCCAGATTCTTAAGGTCTGTGCTTTGCTGCATGTAAATTATTTGGCGGCGGCGCCTGGCGTTGTCACGCAGTTCCTTCCACGGGGGCCAGCCAGCGCAGCAGGAAAAAATGATGCCCGCACAGAGCGCAGCGGTAGGGCAGGAACAGCCAATACATAGCTCGCTCCAGGGCGCTCCGTGTACCCACTCCTCGGAACTCGATCGATTTGCAATGGGGACAATGTCTATTCATCGCAGCCTATCTGTTGTCATTTGTTGCGCTCCTGATGCCAGGCCCGTCACGACGCGACATAGACTCCTAGCTTGGTTTGGATGGCCTAAGGGGGGATGGGATCGGATCGCTCGACTTAGTTCAGACGATCCGCGAGTGGGCAGAAGCGCTCAGACATTTACTATTATGAGTTAATCATTGTTGATTGTCAAGCCACTGGCGTGCCATAATAGGCTATCGATTCACTGGCTATAGTTAATCAGAAAGGGTCCCAAGTGGATGTTCCGCTCGTGATTCGCCAGCGTTTGCAAGAACTTGGGCTCGATCAGAAAGATCTGGCGACTGCTGTCCAGGTCACCGACTCCTACATTTCCCAGCTTCTTTCGCGCAAGAAAGCGCCGCCTGCGCCGGGCCGAACCGACCTTTACGAAAAGATAGGCGAATTTCTGAAGCTCCCCGCTGGTGAGCTTTCCAAACTCGCGGATGCCCAGCGCCGGGAGGACTTGAAGAAGCGGGTGGCGGAGCCTTCAAGGCCCCTCTTCAAAGAGTGTCGCGACCTGGTTCTACGCAAATGCGGATCCGAGAGCCGAGCGGAAGTTCGCAGGATCTTTGAGAAAGAGCCCTTCGGCGAACTGGAACGGCTGGTCACGCAGAAGCTTCTCGATGTCGCTCAGGGAGTCGCCCGAGAGGAGTTGCGCAGTGAGGAGTGGTTGCGCACGATGGCGCAGCTAGGCGTCCGCACCTACGAACAAATGCGGGTCGCGATTCTGGAGTTCCTGGACGCCGACGTTTTGGACGTCTCCGTCGAAAATTGCGTCTCGTTCCTCGATCCCATGATCGACTCCTGGGATATCGATCTGAAGACTTTCGCGATGGAAGTGGTCCCGAACCCCCGGTTTGCATCGGTCAACCTGAAGCGCTTCGAATTCGTCGAGCAGCAGCCGCAGCTTGACATTGAGCCCGGCCTGGCGGAGTTTCTTCTAGACAAATCCTTCAGCAGTGATGTGACCGAAGAGGAAATCGATTTTCTGAAAGCTCTGAGGTTCAAGAGAAGGCGGCCGGCGGCTCTATATTATTACCGGGAGCTGCAAAACCTCAGGGATCCTCTTCACTTCGAAGGAATCCATGCATCAAAACTGTGAAGTTCGTACGAAGGCTCCGTATTGGCGCGGATCGGTCGGCAGCCTTCCGGCATTTTCCGAACTCTAACGCCGAGCCAGCGCCCGCGTCATCACCTTCGATACCGACTCGCGCTCGCTTGGTTCGGGCAGGGGTTGGAACGCCACCGCCTTGGTTGGCTGTGGCTCGACCGTTCCCGGCTTCAAGTACCGCAACACCACCTCCGGATCGGGGAGCGTGTTTTCGAGAAAGTCCATACCTTGGACCGTAATTTGCAGGTTGCTCTTGTCGTCGCTCTGCACCAGCGCGCGCTGTTTCAGATACCACAGGGCGAAGTTCAGCTCGTCATTGGTGAGGTTGAGCATGCGGTCCAGGTGCCGCATTGACAGGCTGGGGCGGTACGGCTTCAGTTGCCTGCGCTCGTACAGAATCGACAGCAGCGCCATCCGGAGACCGTTCTGCCGGCTCAGGTTTTCGAAGAACGCCGCTCCGCTGAACTGCGGGTTGTCATCATCCTGGTCGATGCCCTTGATCTTGTCGAACTCCGCGCGCAGCGTCGCGTCGCACAAAACTTCATAAGCCAGGTTGACCGACTCGAATTTTTCCTGGTTGCCGGTCTGCGGGGTATCCTTGTGATACTTCTGCGCGAGCTTGGCATAGGCGGCCTGGATGGCCTCTGAGTTGGCTTTGGGATCGACGCCAAGAATGGTGTAGTGATCCTGGAATTTTCCGGCGGCAGGGGCTGACATTTGCTTACCGTAAATATCGGCAGATTCGGGCGGCGGCTTGAGCCGGGCCTTAGGGCTGCCGCCGCCCGAAGCGATACGCGATTCCGGCCGAGGCGCGATCGTCGCCTATCCAGGAGCCGTGACCGGTCGACGGGTACGGCACCATTACGATGGGGAAGTCGATCTCGATCAGTTTCACCGCGTAGTGTTGGCCCAGCAGTAGATCGAGTCCGGTCGTTGTAATGGAACTGGCGAAGCTGTTGCGGACCAGCGACACCGGCACTCCTGCATTGCTCAGGCCCCAGGTGACGACGCGCGCCCCGCCCACCATTAGGCTCGTGTAGAGGTCGAAGTGCCGCCATTCGGTGCCCAAGCGCCACCCGACCTGATAGGTGTACAGCCGGGCGCTGGCGTTGCCCGTACCGGCGAACTCCGCGGTGATTCCGGAGTAGTCCTGCCCTCCCCATCTCGGCACGCTGCGTTAATAGATTTTGATCCTCCGGGGTCAAGTCCGTAATGCTGAACTTTGCCTCGGCAACCATCGCGCCCCCGGTGAAAATCGCAATGTGATCCGAAATCGGGCGCCCGTGATACTGAAGATTCTCGTCGTAATCGTAGACCCTGTAGGCGCCCGGAGCGGGGGACAGAATTCGCAGCACGCCCGCCGCGGTATCGATGCAGTATTCCCGCTCCTCCCACAGCCTGCCCGGCGCAAGCAGCGCCGCTCCGGTCCATCCCGAATACAACAGGCAGGTGACCGGCCGGCCGTTCCAGGCGGCCTCGGCGGAACGAATGGCGGAGGAGGGATCTTGGTTCCCCTCGGCCCAATGAATCGCATCGCGCAGCGTCTCGATCCGCATGGGGATCACGGCGGAGTGATGGTCCTCAACGGTCAAGCCGTTCTCGGTCCAGCGAGTCACCGAAAAACCGTCCAGATCTGCGGTCCAACGCCTCTTGCCGGGTTGCCAGATTTCGGTGAGGGTTCCGGGACCGGTGTGATCGACGCTGCCGGCCGCAGTAAAGGAAACGTCGAACCGGTACGGCGGAGTCGACGCGGCTGCCAGCCGCGCATTCTGCTTCGCCCGGTCCAACAAAGCGACTGCTGCGCGAATCTCGTCCGGCGACTGGAGCAGGCGAACCCCTGCGCCGGCGAGTTCATGCGGGTCTGGAGGCACCGGCGCGGAAGGCGTGTAGGTAGGCTCAAGCTCCGTCGCTGCCTGCGTCGGGGCCGCTGCTGGAGGTTGAGGCGCCACAGCCGCCACTGCCAGCGAAGCTGGAGCAACAACACCCGAAACCGCAGCCGGAACCGGCCGGCCCACCAGCGGAAACGACATCGCTCCCATCCAACCCGTCGCCGCCAGAATCGCCACCATGGACGCGTAGGAAGAAATCAACCGAGGCTTCGAAGCCGAGGCGTCCTTCAGCAGCGAATGCACGCGCTGGGTCAAATGCCGCCGCCGCAGGAACAGGGGCGCCGGCGCCAGGTCGAGCCCCGACCCTCCGCGCGCGATGGCCAGCAGCGCGTCGATATACGGTTCCCGCGCCGCCGTCAGCCGCACCACTTCCGCATCCACCAGTTGCTCACGAGCCAGCCTGGTCTGGGCTAACAAAGGCCAGATCGCCGGATTGAACCACAGCAGCGCGCCGGCCAGTTCCTCGATCACAGTTACCAGCCAGTCATGCCTTCGTACGTGTAACAGCTCATGACAGGCGACGCCACATTGGGCTTCTTCGGCGAGGGCAAGGAACGACTCCGGCAGCAGCACCACCGGCGTCAGCCAGCCCAGCATCACTGGACCGGGAATCTCCTCAGAGACGCAGAACAAGGCGTCGGCATGCGTCACGGCGCTGGCCGCCCGCACCGATTCCGGAATCGGGTACATCGGCATCGACGAGATCCGGCACTTGCGAATCCGCCACAAACCGGCCAGCAGCCAGCCCAGCTTCGCGGCGCCTCCGGCGGCCAGCAGCCACAGAACGCCTGGAACGCTCGAAGCGAGCGGACCGCCCGGTGCGCTTTCTTCGCTGCCCACCGCGTGTCGCCACGGCTCGATCCACGGCAGAAGCAGGCAGGCCGCCAGCAGCGCATGGCAGTAGATCAGCTTGCTCGAAGGGTGCCGGATGCGAAAAATCATCAGCAGCAGGGAGCCGGTTCCCGCCAGGACGAACGCCTGCTCCATCCACGCTAGAAGATTGCTCGCCGACCAACCGTGCATGCTCGCGTGCCCCGCTCCTACTTCTTACGCCGTTCTTCCACCAGCGTCTGCAACTCCGCCAACTCCTCCGCGCCGATCCCTTTGTCCTCGACCAGGTGCACCAGCAAGGGCTTGGTCGATCCGTTAAATACGCGATTGACGAACTCCTGAACCATGCCCGCGGTCACCTGCGCCTGCGGCTTGGAGGAACGGTACAGGTAGGCCCGCTCGCCCGGGGTCTTCTTCAGATGCCCCTTGCGTTCCAGGATTCCCATCATGGTCAGCACCGTGGTGTAGGCGATCTTGCGGTGCTTCAGCAGCTCCTGATAGACCTCGCGCACTGTGGAGGGGCCGCGCTGCCAGATGACTTTGAGAATTTCCAGCTCTTGATCCGTCGGAACCGATTTCGCGGGCTTCATGTTCTGACTAATAACTTAGTCAACAGCGCGCCGGAAGTCAAGGGGAAACTTGGCGATTATGCGTTTCACGCACAATACAGGAGGCAGATGCTAGGCCATGCGTAGCATTGGAACGGTCTTGGCGGCCTAAGCGAACTCCGGCGAAGAAGAAGGGGCTCTGAGCAGGAATTCGACGAAGCGCCCATTCTATGCCGCCTTTCTGATTTGTTGAAGTTCAACGAATTCGGCATTGGTGACAGCCATGCGTTTGGCCTTCAGCAGTAGGTAGTGGACGTTTTTATAGCCACGACCACGATTGATCAGCATCCGAATGTTTCCATTGAGCGCCTCGATCACACCGAAGCGAACCTTGGTCCGGCAGTAATTCAAGATCCCCTCCAGATGCTTCAGCAGCATGTCGGCGAGTTCTTCGAACGGCCTCAGCCGTTGCCACTTCAGTTGGTCCATCCACCTCTGCAGGTAGTTGAGCATCGCGCCTTCGTAGCGGTAGTCCCAAAGCTTCTCCAAGCTCTCTTTGAGAAGGTAGGCTTTGAACACGCGCCGGTTCAGTTGGAACAGCCGGTTGAGTTCTCCGCGTTGCGGAACAGTCAGGTTCTTCCACCGGCTCATCAGGAGCCACTTCTTTCCCTTGATCAGCCCGCGCTTTTGTTTTCCTTGACGGAAGAACTCCGCCCTCCGCACTTCGTCTATGGCATCGTTGGCATGCTGGAGGATGTGGAACTTGTCGTACACGATCTTGCACTGTGGCGCCCATTGCTCGATGCTCAACCGGAACGGTTCCCACATGTCCACGCACGCCGCCTCTATCCGCCTGCGTTGCCGGGGTCTTAACTCATCACGGAAGAATTCATCCAAGGTTTCCTTCTTCCGCGTTTTGCCAAACCACAGTGGCTCGCCGGTTTCCAGATTGCACACCACCGTGAGGAACTTGTCCTTCTTGCCGCGGTACAACTCGTCCACGCCCATCTGCCGCAGCGGCGGCTTGCGCCGCTTGGCCTCCCAACGTTCCAGGCATCGCAGGTCGATCGCGCGCACCGTGCTTTCGGCCATGCCGAACCGGCGGGCCACTTGTCGAGCCGACGCGCTCTCGCAAGCTTGCCCCACAGCTTCTTCGAATCGTTTGCTGAACGGAGCCTTACTCGGTAACTGGGCCACCTTCTCTGCACGGAATCCGCAGCGGGGGCACTTCATCCGATACGTCTCTACCACCACCGTCGTCGAGTACTCGAAGCAGGGCAGGTCCCGTACCTCCCGCTCGCTGATCTCTTGGATCTTGCTGGCCGGTACAGGCTGACCGCACCCGGAGCAGATCAATTTAAGCCCCGCCTTCTTCCGCCTCACCCACAGCTTCAGCTTTTTGCGCGGCTCATCGATTTCCTTCGCATACACCTGGTATCCCGGCCATCCCAGGACTCTTGTCCAGTCTCGCTCCTTCATGCCCTCAGGCTAGCGTACGCGTCAATGGATCAGTGCGGCGTTATTGAAGCCAGTCGAATTCCTGCTCAGAG
>CAWISY010000048.1:0-72488 GCA_963838455.1 Bryobacterales bacterium | reverse complement strand
GAGTTCAGGGTCCTCATCGAGCCGCAGTTCATCGCGGCGCTGGGAGACCCCGGGGCCACCTCCGGCAACGGCGCGCAATCATGGGGCTTCTGGAACCAGGACCCGGGCCCGCGCGGTTGCAAGCTGGACCACTACCCTCAATTGAAGGCGACCGGCGCTGGCGCCGGCGCAGTGGAAATTCGACGCTTCGGATTGGTGGCTGGAGGAACACGGCTTGATCATGGAGAAGCCGACCTTTCCGCTGCCTCCTGGGAAATACCTCGTCACGGGCGACCGCAAGGTGACGACCGTGCTGACAATTCATCCCAAGGACAAGGACGGCAATCAGCGGTGGGAACTCGCCGACGGCGCGACCCTCTACGATGTCACCCATCTCGGATGCCGCTCCGCACGCTACACGCCGGCGACGGCTAACAACTCGTGCTCGCCCGCGAACGTTCGGACCACGGGTTTTCCGGTGAATCCAGGGGCGGCCATGCCCGCCGTGAACGGCTGCCACAAGCAGGACTACGCGGTTCTCATCGTCGTTGGGCTGCCCGCCACTCACTGAGTGGCCGCACGCAGGGCGCGACCGCTCGCCACGTGACCACGCCGACACCCGAACGCTACTTCTCCACCGAGTGGCCGGAGCGCCTCTAGAACAGATTCATAGCGGAAGGATCAGACCATTGCTCCCGAGTAACGCCGTAGTGTTTACCGGGACCAGCGGGCGGATTGTCGGCTACTCGTAGAATGCGAAGCCAACTTAGCTAAAGCGGTCCAAAATCGCCGCCGCCCCTATGCCGATCAATGTGACTTAACGCGCCGGTTGGTCACATTGGTGGGACTGGCGCGAGTCCTTCCTAATCGAACCGCAGTGCCCTCACTGGGTCAACGCGAGCCGCGCGGTGGGCCGGCATCCAGCAAGCTCCCAGCGCCACCAGCAGCAATAGTCCTGCGACAGTCGAGATGGTCAGCGGATCATTAGCCGAGATTCCATAGAGCTGCGATGCGATGAGCCGCCCCAGCATCAGCGCGGCAGCCAAGCCCGCCGCCAGCCCCAGCAGCACAGGGGTCATTCCCTGGCGAAAAACGGAAGCCATCAACTGGCCTGTCGACGCTCCTAGCGCGATGCGGATGCCAAGCTCCGAGGTGCGGCGCGTAACGGTGAAAGAGATCACGCCGTAAATGCCGAGCGACGCTAGCGCCAGAGCGGCGAGTCCGAATGCCGCCGCGAGGTTCATTTCGAACCGGCGGACCGCGACGGAGCGGTCGAGAATGTCTTCCATCGTTTCGGCCGGAGCAATTGGCATCTCCGGATCTTCTCTGGAGATCGCAGCGCGAACCTGGGAAATGGCAGCGGCTGGATCGCCTTGCATGCGCAATACAAACGCGCCCCAGCCCACGGCCTGAAAGCGGTAGGGCGCGTAGACTACGGCGGGCGGCTCGCGGTCCAGCGCGCCCTCGCGCGTGTCGGCCACTACGCCGACCACTTCCATCGCGTGGTAATCGATGTCTCCTCCCGGCAGCCGCTTGGGTTCGAATCCTCCCGGGCTGCGGACCAGCGTGAGCATGCGGAGGTGCTTGCCCAAGGGATTCTGGCCGGGCCACAGCAGGGCCACCACCTTGTCACTCACCACGACGACATTTCGATCGTAGTCGCGCTCTTCGATATAGCGCCCTTGCCGCAAGGGGACGCCGAGCGCTCGCCAGTAGCCGGCGCTGGCGAACCGATAGTTGGCGGTGTAGGGGCGCTGCGGGTCGGCAGGCTGATCGAAGTCCTGAAGCTGGTCGATGAAGGACTCGCCACGCAGAGGAAGCTGGCTGGTGACACCCGAATGTTCGACGCCCGGAATCGCGGCAATCTCGCGCAGCATGCGGTCCAGAAAATGAAACTGCGCGTCGTCTGCTCGATACTTCGTAGAGGTCAGGCTGAAGGCTTGCGTGATGACGTGCTCCGTCTCGAATCCCTTGTCGACACGCAAGAGCCGGAAGAAGCTCAAGCCCAGAAGTCCCCCGGCGATTAATAGGACCGTGCTAATGGCCACCTCCGCGCTGACCATCCATTCGCGCAGGCGAAGCTTGGAACGGCCCTCGGTGGACTGCGCGGACGCGCTCTTCACGGAATCGAGAGGCGGCGTTCGGGACAGACGCCAGGCCGGAAACAAACCGCACACTAAGCCGGCGAGCGCGGCGCTGGCGGCGGCGAACGCGATCACTCCCCAGTCGATGCCGACTTCGTCCAAGCGAGGAAGGTCGACGGGCGCGGCGACAACGAAAGCCCGCACGCCCAACTGCGCGAGGCCGACTCCGGCGATCCCGCCCAGCACGATCAGCACCAGCGCCTCGCACAGCACCAGGCGGAACAACGCCGCCCGTCCTGCTCCGAGGGCGATGCGGATGCCGGCTTCGCGGTAGCGTGCCGAGGTCCGGATCAGCATCAGATTGCCGATATTGAAGCACACGATCAGCAGGACTGCGCCGACCGTGCCCAACAGCAGGAGCAGCGCTGGGCGGGTGCCTCCGGTGACCTGGTCGCGCATGGGCGCCAGTACGGCGCCGACTTCCACTTTAAATGGACGCACCAGCCCGCCCGACAGCGCCGACATCTCCGCTTCCGCTTCGCGCGCGGAAGCGCCCTTTTTCAGGCGAACCACGGAAATGTAGTCAAAGGCGCCCAGCGGGCGAGCCTGCGAAACATCGATTCCCAGAGGACGGAAGATCTCCGGCGCCAGGGTCATCCCCATCAGCGTGCCCCACTCCGCTCCCTTGGGCAGGTGCAGCGAAGCCGGCATAATGCCGACAATCCGCACGAAGACTCCATCCAGGTTGAGACTCTGCCCGACGGCGGAGGGGTCGCGGGCGAACAGGTCCCGCCAGAGGGCGTCGGAGAGCAGGACCACGTCAGAGCGCCCGGGTAATTCCTCTTCGGGCAGGAAGTCGCGGCCCAAGGCGGGCACGACACCAAGCGTCCGGAATAGATTCGCGGACACGCGTAACCCCGGCACGCGCCGAGGCTCGCCGCGCCCGGCGACCCCGAACGCCACCCCCTCCAGCAGCGCGACGGATTCGCACGCCCGGCAGCGCGTGCGCCATTCATGAAAGTGGCGCGCGTTCACCGGACCCTTCTGCCAGCTCAGCAGGGGAAAGTGCGCGTACGCCAGGAACAAGCGCGAGGGATCGCGATATTGCAAAGGCTCCAGCAGCACTCCCTTGACGACGGAGAACATGGCTGTGGTCGATCCGATGCCCAGCGCCAGGGTTCCTATGGCAACCGCTGTGAAGCCGGGATGCTTCTTTAGTTGGCGGAGCGCGTGGCGCAGATCGCGGACCAGATTTTCGAGCGCCGTCCAACCCCACGTGCCGCGCGTGGTTTCTTTGACGAGAAGCGTATTGCCGAATTCGCGGCGGACGCTGACGTTGGCCGCGGCCTCCGATTCGCCGCGATCCAACCGGTCGCGCTGCGCCATGCTCAGATGGACGCGAAGCTCTTCGTCGAGTTCCGCGTCCATCCTACGCGTGCGGAAAAGACGGCGCCAGATGCTCATGCCTCGCCTCTATTCATTAGGCCCGCAATCGCGCCGGTCATTTGTTTCCAGCGGCTCTGCTCCGACGCAAGCTGCTTACGCCCCGCCGCTGTCAGGCTGTAAAACTTGGCACGTTGGTTGTTTTCGGTCTGCCTCCATTCCGATTTAACCGAGCCTTGCTTCTCCAGCCGATGCAAGGCGGGGTAGAGTGATCCCGTCTCCACTTGCAGAACATCCTGCGATCCTGCCCGGATGGCGGCGGTGATGCCGTAGCCGTGTTGTGAGCCCCAGCGGAGGGTTTGCAGGATCAGCATGTCCAGGGTGCCTTGCAGCAGCTCGATGCGGTTCTGATAGGGTTTCGCCATAGCCTGTAGACAGCCTACACCCATGGCATGTAGGTTGTCTACATCTATTTTCCGATGCCCGGGCCGTTAAGAATGACAAAGGTTCCGAGCGCAGCTCAAACTCCGTGTTGACCTCTAAGCAAAGCCCATGCAGGGCACCGGAAGGCTCACGGCGCATGGGAGGCGGATCGAACGTTTACGGCCCGATGTCCGCCATTAACGACCAACTGCCTTCGACCGCATCGTCTGCCTTGCGACTGCCGCCGTGTCGGTTCTTACGGTTGAAGTCGGGCGGGACGGGCCGTGGTAGGATTATTGGACAAATATTTTCGGCAGGCGAGTGATGGATCGATGAAGCCCGAGCAGTGGCGCCAAATCGAAGACCTGTACGAAGCGGCGCGCGAGGCAAACCGGAGGATGAAATGGCAAACGATGTTCAAGAAATTACTGGCAGCGGAGCGTTGGTAGCGGCCCGGCTGTGCAACTTCGTTACGGGGAGTTCTACGCCGCTCGCGGCGCATATTCAATGGCTGGATGCAAAGGTTCGGCCGGTGGTATCGAGCAACCCATCCGCATGGGTGGACTTGCTGGGACACGCGTCGCGGCAGTGGAAACAAACGGGTGGTCTCAATTCGCACATGCTGAACCGGGCGTTGTCCTTTCAACGCTGCGAAGCCTTGAAGGGAAAGATCAGCGCTTTTGGCCGGAGCGTTAAGTTCAATATTGAACAGGCGCAGGGTGATGACCAGTCCCTGGGCCCAAAGCCCGACGACGGATATGACCGGGCTGTAGAAGTTCTGGTTTATGCGTCCGGGCCACCGCCCAGGAAGCCTAAACCGCCAGTGGTCGAATCCAGACGTTTTGAGATTCGGGTGGTGGGCGGAGGGTCCGCGTCGATCTTGATTCAGGCAGACAATTACTTTTTTCAGATCGTCGATCTGACCCGATCGCAGACCGCTTTCTACTTGTATACGGGCGGGGGACTGGGGATCTCGATTCCCAAGATTCCCGGCCCTGGATCGGTCACCAAGAAGGGACCGCCGACGGCATTTACGACCACGCGGAATGCCCAGCTCTACATGTTCAACTCGACAGCGTCGCTTTACCAGGATGCGGGTGCGACGCTGGGATCGCTGAGCGTGGGAGGCACGATGAGGCTTACCATCAAGGAGATTTTCGACTCCGCCGGGTTGATCTCCACGCGTCCCGGGACTATCCCGATCGAGGGCGGTTCCGGCATACAGATGCCAGGGCTTGGATCGGCCAGCGAGGGAGTACTGGCCCTGGTAGCCGGCCCCTGGCCATTCACCGGATACTGAGCTCAATCCCAGTGCATCTGTCGGCGCGAATTGAAGTTTCGCGTCGTCCAGTTCGATGCCGCAGCCCCCGATTTACCGCGAGGCCGCTCTGGACTCATGTACGGCGTGAATCGCGAAACGGGCGAGTGCAAAAGCTCCGAATCCGGATGATGCTCGATCAGCCAGAGCGCGTGCTGGACCAGTTGGGCGCGGTCCTCCTCATGGCCAGCCCGATCCGCGCGCTGATGGTACGCCATCAGCTTGAGCCGCGTCGGGAAGTCTTCCGGATTCCCCGCGAGCCTCTGTTCGAGCCGAACCACATCGGCCTCCTCCAAGTTCAGGATGTCGCGCAAGGACTCCGCGTACCATGGGCTGAACATAGCGGGCGGGAGTGTCACCCGGGCAGGACGCGATGCCTCTGGCGCAACGAGTTGGGCCTGGGCGGGACGCGGTATGGAGCCGGCCAGCAGAATCAAGGCTCCCACGACGGCCGGCGCCGCAACGACCGTGAAACGGGCAGCCGTCAATTCATTTTTGCATACCAGGAGTGCTGAACCCGCGACGTTGTCACTCGTCACTCACCGGGGATTTCCCGTAGCGACCTCCCAGCCCCCCGCACCCAAGCCGGGTGACCGCCGGTGGTCATTCGGCGGGATTTGGTCAGGGGTTTTGTAGCGTTGGCTCGCCATCTGCACAACAGCGCGTGGCCCTTGAGTTGCCCTTCCATATAGCGAACAAGGAAGGTGAGCAATGCTCGGATGGACGATTTTGTTCGGGTTGATATCGTTCAGTGGAATGGCGCCATTGCTGGCAGGGCACCCAACACCGCTCTTTCTCAAGACGGCGAGCCTCCTATTTGCGGGTCTTTTCCTCCTGAGTCTACTGACGCGGGCAGTTCGCCGCCGAACTTGATGAACTTTCCGGACCCCTCGTGAAGGGGGATCCAGCACGCGTCATTCTCGGCTTCTACTCTTCCGAGCAAGTAGACGCCGAGAAGGCTTTCCAAGCGATCGACGCGCGGTCGCGCGGCAAAGCGCGTTTATTCCAAGGGAACGGCACCCAACCGCTCCACGGGAACGGCACTAAACCGCGTGCGGGTGCGGAGACCCATTACTCGGCTTTGCGTCTCGATGGAGAATCGCTGGTGGTGGCCGAGACTCCGCGGACCAACGTCCAGGGGATCGTTGAGCAACTCCAGAATGCGGGTCTGCCAGCGGTATTCGTGTTGCGCGAGCATTTGGCCGGAGCCGCCGCGACACCGGAATCGATCGAGGATCGGAAGGGGCAACAGCAGTCTAAGCGCTCGATTCTGGCACGCTTGCGAGCCAGCAAGCTTGTCCTGGACTCAGCTCGGCGCGATCTGCTCGAAGCCGCCCGGCTGGGACATTCGATGACAGCGGCCGCGGAATGGCTGCTGGACAACGCGTACCTGATTCGGACGCAGATCGCCGAGACCCGGCGTCATCTGCCGCGCCATTATCCCAAGTTGTTGTCCGGCCGTGGTTCGCCCTCCACGGGTGTGTACGATCTAGCCGAGGATCTGATCGCCGGCACGGACCACACCTTGAATGAGGCCAACATCACGCAGTGCCTCCGGCAATATCAAACCGCGGCGCCGCTGTCCATCGCGGAACTGTGGCTCTTCCCGTTGCTGCTGCGCATGGCGTTGTTCGAATCTCTGGCGCGCCTGGCGGGTCGTATCAACCGCGCGCAACAACTCCGGGAAGTTGCCTATCTGTGGGCGAACCGCCTGGCAGCCGGCATGCGCCGCGGGACCGAAGAGTTTGAGAAGATGCTGGCGCGGCTGGAGACGGAGCCGTTTGCGCTGGAATCGGGTTTCGTGACATCGCTGGCGGAACGGCTTCAGGATGAGGACCAGACCCTGGGGCCGGTGCAGCGCTGGACCGAAAATCGCAGCAAAACACGGCTCACTGACGTGTTGCGCAGCGAACACTCAGATGAAGCGTCGCAGCGCATCTCCACGGCTAACGCCTTCGGCAGCCTGCGCGCCATCTCGAGAATCGATTTCACGGAAATCTTCGAAGCAGTCAGCCTGGTCGATGCCGAACTGCGCAACGATCCCTCCGCTGTATATGCGCAAAGCGACTTCGCAACCCGCGACCAATGCCGGCGTGCGGTGGAGCGAATCGCTGTCGAAAGCGGACTGTCCGAGCTGGAAGTGGCGCGCCGGGCCACCACGCTCGCGGCCCGGCGCACTCCAACGAGCTCGGCGCGGACCACCCACGCGCTGTATTATCTGTTGGCCGAGGGAGTGGCGGAGCTGGAGGCTTCGGCGGGAGCTCGCGTCCCCCTTCCAATCCGCTTGATTCGCGCGCTGCGGCGGCAAGCGACGCTGGTGTATTTGACCGCCGTCGCCGGTCTCTCTGCTCCCCTCCTGACGCTGGCGCTTGCGCTGGCCTGGGAGGGCGGGGTGCACCAGCGGACCATGCTCGCCGTGCTGGGTGCCCTGGCCCTGTTCCCGCTGGGCGAACTGTCGATCCAGATCGTCAACGCGCTGGTGATTTCCCTGCTGCCGCCGGATGTGCTCCCCAAGCTGGATTACCGGAAGGGAATTCCGCCGGCGCACGCCACGCTGGTGGTGGTGCCGATGATGCTGACCAGCCTGGAGGTGGTCGAGCGGGAAGTGGAACGGCTGGAGGTGCGGTATCTGGCAAACCGGCAAGAGAATCTTTTCTTCAGCCTGTTTTCCGACTTCACGGATTCTCCGGAACCGGCCGCTTCCACCGATGCCTCCCTGCTGCAGGCAGCGCGAGCGGGGATCGATCGATTGAACGCGCGCTATCCCATGAATGTCCACGGACCGGGTGAGCGCTTCGTCCTCTTTCACCGGCAGCGCATGTGGTCGGAGAGCGAGCGGCGCTGGATCGGAAGGGAGAGAAAGCGCGGCAAGCTGGAAGATCTCAACAGTTTGCTGGCAGGCGCAGGAAACCAGGACATGCTGGTCGCCGGCAGCCTGCCGCTCCCGATCCGCTACGTCATCACGCTGGATGCCGACACCCAGTTGCCGGTCAATTCAGCGCGGCGTCTGGTGGAGACCATCGCGCATCCGCTGAACCGCGTCGAAATCGACTTTGATACGCGCACGCGGAAGCGAGGCTTTACCATCATCCAGCCGCGCGTCAGCATCGCACTGCCGGGAGCCACCGCGACGCGCTTCACGCGCGTGTTTGCAGACACCAGTGGAACCGATCCGTACTGCCAGTCCGTTTCCGACGCGCAGCAGGATCTGTTCGGAGAAGGGATCTTCCATGGCAAGGCGATTTACGACGTGCAGGCGTTCCGGACCACGGTGGGCGATCGTTTTCCCGCGGAAACGCTGCTCAGCCACGATCTGATCGAAGGGGCGCACGTGGGCGTGGCGCTGGCCAGCGATATCGAATTGTTCGAGAACATTCCGCTGAGTTACGTCAGCTATTGCCAACGCCAGCATCGTTGGATTCGCGGCGATTGGCAGATCGCGCCGTGGATCCTCCCGCGAGTTCCCGGGCCGGGCGGCGAGACCGAGCCGAATCCGCTCACGATGGTGAACCGGTGGCGGATTCTGGATAATCTGCGGCGAACCTTGGTCCCGGTGGCTTCGCTGTTACTGCTGCTGTTCGGCTGGTTGATCTCGGCCGCGCCGGGCGCATGGAGCCTGGTGGTGGGCCTCGCCATCGTGATTCCCGGATTCGCGCCGCTGCTGGACCGGCTGGCGCGGCACATTCAGGGCTCCGTGCGCGGATGGCAGGGCGCCGCCGATGAACTGGTCCGCGCAGCGGTGATGATCGCATTCCTGCCGCATCAGGCCTGGCTATCGGTGGACGCCATGGTGCGGGTGGCGTATCGCCGTTTCATCAGCCGGCGCCACTTGCTGCAATGGCAAACAGCGGAGAGCGCAGGTGCGCACACGGACCGCCATACCCGCGTCATTCTCCGGCAATTGCTGATCCTGTCCGGTCTCTCTCTGCTGTTGATGATGGTCATGTATGCGGAGCATGCGCTCGCGCCCACTTCAGCTTTCCTGGCGTTGTGGGTGGTGTCGCCGGCGCTTATGCGCTGGCTCGACCGGCCGGTTCGATTGCCCCAGCGGGACCGCATCAGCGTCCGGGACAAGCACTTCCTCCGCCGTCTGGCGCGCCGGACCTGGCGTTATTTTGACGATCTGCTCAACGCTGAAACGAACTGGCTGCCTCCGGATAATTCTCAATTGGCGCTGCGCGTCGAGGTCGCGCAACGAACCTCGCCGACCAATATCGGACTGTGGCTGACCTCGGCGCTGGCGGCCGCGGATTTCGCCTATCTCACCGTCAGCGATTTCTTGAATCGCTGCACCCGGACGATGGCCACGCTCGATCGCCTGGAGCGCTATGAAGGACATTTTCTCAACTGGTACAACACCAACACGCTGGATCCGCTGACGCCGCGCTACGTCTCTACCGTGGACAGCGGAAATCTTTTGGCCAGCCTGTGGGTCTTCGAGCGAGGCTGCCGGGATTTGGCCGGCGCGCCCTTGGTCAGCCACACCGCTTTAGACGGAATCGCCGACACGCTGGGGGTTTTGGGCGAAGAAACCGCATCGGATATGTCGACGGCAATACCGGGCACGTCACAGCCGATCCAGGCGCTGCGGCGGCTGTTGCGCGGCAAAATGGAAGGCCAAGGGCTGATTGTCGGGCTGCGGATGGCGAACAATCTTGCTCAACAACTTCAGGAGGCTCAGCGCTGGCAAGAGGCCGGCGATGAGCGCGCGTATTGGACGTCTCACCTGCAGCAGGAGCTGACTGGTTGGACCCGGATCATCGATCAGTATTTGCCGTGGATGGAAACCCTCGCGCAACCGCCGGATTCCTTCCTGTCGCCGCTCGACGGAGACATCGTTCGCTTGCGCGGCCTCGCGGTCAGCCGCATCCCCTCGCTCCAGGCGTTAGCGAACAGCTTCGCCGGCACGCCGTGGGAGGGGATGGACGCGATTCTCGCCTGGCGCGGGACACCTGGCTTGCGGCCTGAACTGGCCGCATGGATCGAGCAGTTGCATGCGCAATACACGCAGGCGCGCGAGCGCGCCGCCGACACACTTCGGGGCTTAGAGGCTCTGGCCGCTTCCGCAGCCCGTTTCGGCGCAGGCATCGATATGCGATTCCTGTACGACTCCGCCCGGCGCTTGTTCGGCGTGGGATATGCGGTGGGCGGGCCGGTCGAGTTTTCGAGCCACTACGATTTGCTCGCCAGCGAATGCCGCCTCGCCAGCCTGGTTGCGATCGCCAAAGGAGACGTTCCCGTAGAACATTGGTATGCGCTGGGCCGGTCACGCGTCCGCTTGCCCGGTGGAGCGGTCCTGCTCTCCTGGAGCGGCACCATGTTCGAGTATCTGATGCCGTTGCTGTTCATGCGCACCTTCGCCAATTCCCTGCTGGATCACACCTGCCGCGAAGCGGTTCGGCAGCAGATCGAGTACGGAAACCATAAGGAGGTTCCGTGGGGCATTTCGGAATGCGCTTATGGCGCGCTAGATGCCAATCAGACCTATCAGTACCGCGCCTTCGGGGTTCCGAGCCTGGCACTCAAACAGGGCCTCGAAGACGACTTGGTCGTGGCGCCGTATGCAACCATGCTGGCGTTGCTGATCGATCCAGCCGCCGCTGTCAACAACCTCAAGCGTCTGCGCGAGTTGGGATTCGACGGTCCCATGGGCCCCTACGAATCGATCGACTTCAACCTGGAAAGCGCCAAGAATGGCGCGCGCGGAGTGGTGATTTACGCTTACATGGCGCATCACCAGGGCATGAGCCTCGCGGCGCTGGACGACGTTCTGCATCACGACGTCATGGTGGAGCGGTTTCATGGCGATGTGCGCGTGCGCGCGATGGAATCGCTGCTGTTCGAGCGCATTCCGATCACCCGCCCGTCCGCTGAGGCAGTAGAAGAGAGGAACGCGCCGAAATATTCGGTGGCGGAAGAAGAGCCGTCCGATCGCCTGTGGAGAGAGGATACCGCGACTCCTCGCGTGCATCTTCAGGGAAACGGGCGCTACGCATTGATGGTCACCAATTCCGGCGGCGGCCACAGCCGTTGGAACGAATTCGACATCACGCGATGGCGCAGCGACACGACGCTCGATCGGTGGGGCAGCTTCCTCTATATCCGGGATCTGCGCTCGGATACGGTCTGGTCCACGGCTCTCCAGCCGCTGGGAAGCGCGCCCGATAGCACCGCTCCGGATAGGACCATAGTCCGCTTCTCCGCAGACCGTGCCGAGTTCACCCGGCGTCTTCTTGGCATTGAAACCATCCTGGATGTGACCGTGGCTCCCGACGACGACGCCGAAGTGCGGCGCCTGACCATCACCAATCGCTCACTCCGCAGCCGCCCGCTCGAATTCACCAGCTACCTGGAACTCGCGCTGGCTCCGCATCGCACCGATTCGTCCCATCCGGCGTTCGCCAAGATGTTCATCGAAACGGAGTGTCTAGAGAACGGAGTGCTGGTGGCTTGGCGACGCCTGCGCGGACCCGAAGATCCTCCCATCTGGGCAGCGCATGTCCTGGCGGGTGCGAGCGGCGCAATCGAGTTTGAGACGGACCGCGGGCGGTTTCTGGGACGGACCAACAACGCCTCCCATCCGGACGCGCTGCGGCGCAAGCTCTCGGGCACCGCGGGCGCCGTGCTCGATCCCATCTTCAGCTTGCGGTGCCGTGCGACGCTGGATCCTCGCCAGCGGATTGAACTCACATTCGTCACACTGGCCGCGGCTTCGCGCGAGGCTCTCCTGACGCTGATCGCGAAGTACCGGCGTGTGGAATCGGTAGCGCCGGCGTTCGAGCTGGCATGGACGCGCGCGCAACTCCAGTTCCGCTATCTGGGCATCGGACCGGCTGCCGCGCACCGTTTCCAGGAACTCGCCAGCCACTTGCTTTACCCCAACGCCCGGATGCGCCCCCAGGGAGAGCGGGTCGCGCGCAACCGGCTGGGGCAATCGGGTTTGTGGGAATTCGGGATCTCCGGCGATCTTCCGATGCTCACGGTCACGGTAAGCGATGTTCGTCACCTGCCGCTGGTTCGCGAGCTGCTGCTGGCACAAACCTATTGGCGGTGGCGCGGCTTCCGGGCGGACCTGATCGTTCTGAATCAGGAGAGCGCCAGCTACGATCTCCCCTTACGGCAACAACTGCTACGCCAGATCGAAGCGCATTCCTCCGAGACCGGGATGAACCGTCCGGGCGGCGTATTTCTGCGGGACTGGCTGAATATTCCGGAGGACCGTCGCGATCTGCTCTTGAGCGCTTCCAGCGTGGTTCTGAGCGGCCATCGTGGATCTTTGCAGCAACAATTGGTCATCGGAGGAGAAAACCCTGCTCCGCCGGAGTTCGTCCCATCGGGCGGCCCTCACGAGGTCCCCTCCCGGCCCTTACCGTATCTCGATCTGCCCTATTTCAACGGACTGGGCGGATTTACGCAGGATGGCAAGGAATACGCTATCTATCTGAAACCCGGCGGCGTCACGCCTGCGCCCTGGTCGAACGTGATGGCCAGCCGCGCCTTCGGCGCCATGGTCAGCGAAAGCGGACTGGGATGCACCTGGAGCGGCAACAGTCAGATGAACCGGCTGAGTCCCTGGCAGAACGATCCCGTAAGCGATCCGCAATCCGAAGCCATCTATTTGCGGGATGAGCAAAGCGGCGCCGTGTGGACGCCCACGCCCCTTCCCATCCGTGAAAACGACGCATACCGCGCTCGCCACGGACAAGGCTACACCGTCTTCGAGCACAACAGCCACGCCATTGGCCAGGACCTGACGGTGTTCGTTCCCGTGGGTGAGGACGGAGCGGGCGACCCGGTGAAGGTCTACCGATTGCGGTTGCGTAACGATTCCGGGCGGCAGCGCCGGCTCACGGTCGCGTACTTCGCGGAGTGGGTGCTCGGCTCCATTCGCGAAGATCAACAGGTGCATGTCCGGACCGCGTACGACCAGCCCTCCGGCGCGATCCTGGCCACCCAATGCTGGAGCGGCAACCAGGCCGGCCAGCCCGCGTTTGCCGCGGCGTTCCCGCGTGCTGCATCGTATTCCGGCGACCGGACCGTGTTCCTCGGGCGCAATAACACGTCTCCAAAACCCGCGGCCATGGGACGCACCCGGTTGGACAACCGCACCGGCGTGGGCATGGATCCTGGGGCAGCCCTCCAGCTTTCCGTCACCATCGAAGCGGGACACCAAATGGAAGTCATCTTCCTGCTGGGCCAGGCCGAAAACGTGGAGGCGGTGCGCACCATCGTGGGCCGTTACTCGAGTCCGGAACAAGTGGAAAGCGCCTTGGCAGCGACGCGCCAATGGTGGGATACCCGCCTGGGCGTCCTGCAAGTCCACACGCCGCTGTTGTCGGCGGACATGCTGCTCAATCGCTGGCTTCTGTATCAAACGTTGAGCTGCCGTTTCTGGGCTCGGTCCGCGCTGTATCAATCCAGCGGAGCCTTCGGCTTCCGCGATCAATTGCAGGATTCAATGGCGCTGGTTTACGCCGCGCCGGAGCTGGCTCGGGCTCACATTCTGGCGGCGGCGGCGCGTCAATTTCCCGAAGGCGACGTGCAGCACTGGTGGCATTCCGAGACCGGCATGGGAGTGCGTACCCGCTGTTCCGACGATCTGGTCTGGCTTCCGTTCGTGGTCGCTCACTACGTGAAGGCGACCGGGGATTCGAGCGTTCTGGATGAGGCGATTCCTTTCGTGGAAGGGCCGCTGCTGGAAGCCGGGCAGCAGGAACGCATGTTCGTTCCGGCCGTTTCCTCGCAAGAGGCTCCGCTCTGGGAACACTGCCGGCGCGCACTCGACAAAGCCTGGCAGTTGGGCGCTCACGATCTGCCCTTGATCGGCAACGGAGATTGGAACGACGGCCTGAACCGCGTAGGCATCGAAGGGCGCGGCGAAAGCACCTGGCTCGGCTGGTTTTTGTGCACGGTGTTGGAGTCCTCCGCGGAACTAATGGAACATTGCCAGATAAAACGGGGTGAGCCTGCCATCGCTGCAATCTGTCGGGAACGCGCGGTTACCATGGCGAAATCAGTGGAGCGATCCGGCTGGGACGGCGAATGGTATTTGCGCGGCTTCTTCGACAACGGCTCGCCGCTTGGATCTCACGCCAATCGGGAAGCGCAGATCGATTCGATCCCGCAATCCTGGGCTGTCATCTCCGGATCGGCTGATCCCGTTCGTGCGCGCCAGGCGATGGAATCGGCTCAACAGCGCCTGGTGAACCAGCGCGACCGCGTAGTGTGCTTATTCACGCCGCCGTTCGATCATTCCGAGCCGCATCCGGGATACATCATGGGTTACCCGCCCGGGCTCCGCGAAAACGGCGGGCAGTATACGCATGGGTCGCTGTGGATGGCGTTGGCCTGGGCAAGAATGGGGGACGGCGCCGCAGCCGTGCGATTGTTGACCCTGATGAATCCCATCGAATATAGCCGGGATCCGGAAGCGGTGGACCGTTACCGGGCAGAGCCGTACGTGATAGCGGGGGACGTGTCCGCCGCACCCGCAAAGGCCGGGCGTGCAGGATGGACCTGGTACACCGGCTCAGCCGCCTGGATGTACCGCGTCTGGATCGAAGAGGTGCTGGGCTTCCATCTGCGTGGCGATCGACTGACCATCGCTCCCGTCATTCCCGAGGATTGGAGCGGGTTCGAAATCACGTATCGGTATCGTTCCACGGTCTACGAAATCGAGGTCCGGCGGGCCGCTTCGCAGGATGCGCCGCTTAACTTATCGATTCAGCTCATGGACCATGGCGGAACCCGTAAGGTGACGGTATGGATCGCGCCGAAATCCGGCTTGGAAGCCAAGCCCGAACATCAGCATTAGCCCCACCAGCAGCACCACAACTGTCGCGATCGACAATAGCGGCACAAACAGGAAGAACGCTCCAGCGCTGCCAAGGAATAGGGCGCCGGAAACAGCCAGCATGAATCGATACATGATGACGGGTAAGAGCAGTCGCGCTGCCAAACATTAATCGGAAAAGACGCTCAACGGCGCCATGCGTGCTGTGCCGGATAACATGAGGACACATTCAACAACTAAAATTGCCGGAGCGGTCTTGGGGACTTTCCTGCTGGGGTTCGGGGCGTACGCGCGCGACCATAGCGCCTTGAACGGCACTTGGACGCTGGTTCCCGCCCAGAGTGATTTTGCCGGCCAGCCCGTCGTCCAGACCGGCACCGTCACGATCAGCGATCAGCAGGGCGTCGTTGTGGTCTCGCGCAGCTTCGTGTATCAGGGCGCGGCCGAGACCTTCTTCTACAACGACAGCACCGGCAGCGAGAATGACTCCACGGTTCACACAGGTAAGGACCTCAAGACTAAAACCAAGTGGGATCATAACGTCTTGAAGGTGACCACCACGCTGTCCGGCGCGATTACCCTCGAAAGCTATGCGCTCGCCGCGGACGGAACGATGACGGTCAACGTCGAAAGACCGGATCGCAAGCCGATCACCCTGGTCTTCCAGCGCCAATAGAGCTTGCCGGCGACCACGTCCGGTCACTTGACCATATGCGGTTACGCTCCAACCCGCTTGACCTTTGCAATGCCGCCCGGACCGCGGCCAGGGAAGTGCTGCTACCCATTGCGAGGTGAATTGAATGCGTGGATTTACATTTTTGGTTTTAGCTGGTGTCGCTGGAGTCGGCTTCATAGCTACCGCTCCGCAAGCAGAGGCTCAGGTCAGTATCAATATCGGAGTGGCCCCTGAGTGTCCTTATGGCTACTATGACGTCGCTCCGTACAGTTGCGCTCCTTCTGGCTACTACGGTCCGGAATGGTTTACCGGCGACGTCTTCATTGGCGCCGGCCCGTGGTTTCATGGCGCCAGCAACTTCCAGGGTCACGTGAATAATCGTCTCCATCCGGAGCACGGCTATAACGGCCCCTTGCCTAACGTTGGAGACAGAGCCGAGCCGGCAAAGCGTGTCACTGCGTCGCACTTCAAAGGAAACGAAGTGCGGGATGGACGCGGCAACGTAGCGACCAAAGGCAAAAAATAGCCGGAGAAAGCGTGAAAGGCCCGTCGAGCGGTTCGGTCGCCGGGCTTGGCCGCCAGCCTCCAGCATGCCTTCGGGAGTTATGTTGAAGGTAAAATTGACTACCGCCCGCGTCGCCCTGCTAGCTTTGCTGGGTTTTCAGTCCTCGGCGTTCGGCCAGCAATTCGCGCCTGAAGCTCCCACGGAACCGGTGAGTGCGGCTCCGGCGCCGGCGTCCTCGGAGAGCACGCGAATTTTTGGCATCTTCCCCAATAATCGGACCTGGCCCAGTCTGACAGACTACAAACCGCTTTCCGCAAGGCAAAAGTTCGCGATTGCGCGCGCGGACTCATTCGATCGCGGCACGATTTTCCTCGCGGCGGTGTTCGCCGTCGACGCGGAGCACACTAACGCTAATCCCGGCTTCGGGCAAGGCATAGAGGGGTACTCGCGAGCCCTCGGCGCAGCTTACGGAGACATCATCATTGGCAACTACATGACCGAGGCGATCTACCCGGCGCTGCTCCACCAGGATCCTCGTTATTTCCGGCGCGGCATCGGGAGCAAATGGTCCCGGCTGGAGTACGCCATGGGTCAAATCTTTTGGACCCACACCGATTCGGATCGCACCCAATTCAACTACTCTGAAATTCTCGGTAATTCGACCGCGGTCGCGATTTCGGAGGCCTATTATCCGGACCACCGGAACGTTGCCAATGCAGTTGGAGAGCTGGGCACACAGATCGGCGTGGATATGGCGTCAAACGTCTTGAAGGAGTTCTGGCCGGATATAGACCGGGAGTTCTCCAGGAAGCATCAGTGACGATGGAGCGGACGCGCCGCTCCATATCGGTGACGATGGAGCGGACACGCCGCTCCATGTCAGTAATCCGCCGATCCGCCGTCAGGCGACCAAAGGAGTCGCGGCGGCGGGAGCCGCTGCGGGGGGCGTCTCCGCCGGCCGGGGAAGAGCGAGTTCCTGAACGTGCTCTAAGGCCTCCGCGAGACTGGTACACAAGTAATCCGGTTGAGCGCGGTCGAAACGAGCTTTGGCTTTGTTCGCATCGCCGCTGAAACCCCACACGCAAACCACCACTTTGAGTTCCGGGAACCGCTCCCGGATCTGCTTGCATAGGGCACGAGCCGGCGCGAACGCATAGGGAGGCAAGGCAGAAATACAGAGTGCGTCGCTGGCTCCGGCTTCCAGCAATGTCATCCACTCAACGGGAGAAGTCCCATCGATAGGAAAGGCCAGCGCCGCGAAGCCCATTTGCTCTACAAGCTGCGCCAGCATCGAAGCGGTGACCTCATCGGCCCGATCATGGGCCGGAAGACAAAAAATTCTGCCGCTGGCATGCTGCACCCCGCCCGCCTCTTGATATCCGGAAAATTCGGCGATCATTTCGTTGATGCTGAGAAAGAGGAACTCTTCCCTGGCTGCGTCAATCGCTCCCTTGTGCCGATCCTGTTCGGCCAAGCTTAAGGCCGGGATGAGCACCGAGTCATACAACTCTACCAAGGGCCTTCCCTTGAGGAACTGATCGACAATGCTCTGCGCTTCCGGTTGATCCATAGCGAGGAGCCGCTGGTAGATCTGGGCTTCTACCACGAGAGCCGGTTCATCTCCCAGCAGAATGTGCAGAAAAGAGAGATGCGGGACGTAGCGCCCCAGAACCACCAAGCAAACCGTCAGAGGCGTGGATAGGATCAGACCCGCGGGTCCCCAGAGAATGGCCCAAAAGACGGCGGTTACCAGGAGCGCGAGGGAAGAGATGCCCACATAAGCGCCGTAAAGCCAAGGTTCAAGAACGTTGGCAATGACCAGTTCGAGACCCGCCGCCAGCAGCAAGACCAGCGCGGGCTTGAGCCATCCGTCGAAAACAGCCAGTGACAGCGCGAGGGGGAGCGTCGCGGCGGCCAGCGTTCCCACGTAGGGCACGATTCGAAGGATGCCTGCGACCACCCCCCACAGCACCGGATAGGGCACGCCAATCCAATACAGACCGAGCCCAAACACAGCTCCAAAGCCGCCGTTGACCAGGAACTGCATCAGAAGGTACCGGCTGACGCGACCTGCGGCGTCGTCGAGCGCTTGCGTCATCAAGTTCAACTGGCCGACGCCGGCCAGCCGCAGCAGGCGGTTCCTCAGGTCTTCTTTCTTTAGCAGCATGAAGACCGAGAATATGATGACAATGCCGGTCTGTCCCAGAGGCGCAAGAATGGGTGTGCCCAGATTGCGAAGCTCGGCCCAGCCGCTGGATGGGGGATTGACTACTTGAACGGCCACGGGCGGCTTCGGCGCGCCCGGAGATGCCGCGCCCGGGCTGGCGAGCTCCCGCGCGATCTCCTCCACGCTCTCGGCAGCCTTGCCCACCTGCCCCGTTACCGGGTGGTGAAGCGCGTTGATCTTGGCTCGAATATTTTCGCGATAGAGAGGGAGCTGGTTGGCGACCTCAACCAACTGGTTCGCGATAATCCAGCCGATGCCACCAGCCACCGCGATCGAAACCAGGATCGTGGTGAGAACAGATAAGGCGCGGCCCACATGCAACCGCTGGAGCAGATCCACTGCCGGAATCAACAGAAATGTCAGAGTGAGCGCAAACGCAAAGGGGATCAAAACCTCGCGCGCGAAATACAGGGCAGCAATCGTTCCGAACAGGACGATGGCTGCCGTACCGCTCCGGAGCTGGTTCGGCGGCCAAGCCCGCTCCGATGTTTCAGAGTGAAGTTTCAGAGTTCGGAGGTATCCTCTTCGATTTCTCCCAAGTCAGGCTTGCGGTCTTCGATCTCGCGATCCTCCTCGGCCCATTTGGATGCGGGATCGTCGTCCGGCAATTTGGAGGGATCGCGTTTTTCGTCAGGTATCTTGTCCAAGGGAGTCATACTCAAATTCTCTCATCCGGACGCTAGTCCAAATCGAAACGACGCCGCGCCAGAGCGGCTAATCTGAAAGGGAACAGCCGGGATGGGCGCAGCCGCACGAGATCTCGATCTGTCCCTTCGCATCTTCGCAGCGCTGGCTGCAATACTTTTTGTCATTCGCCACCGCGCACCTGCAAGCAGGGTGCGCGCATTTTTTGTCTTCAGGTTTTGCCATGAAATTATCCTTCCACTCAAACCATACTGCGCCGGCCGCTGATCAGGTTGAACACCAAAACCACAAGCGCCACCACCAGCAGCAAGTGAATGAGGCTCCCGCCGATGCTCATCGTGAATCCGAGAAGCCATAAAACCAATAAAACAACGAAAATTGTCCAAAGCATATTGTTCTCTTTCAGGCCGCCATCACTAGCGGCGATTCAGTCTCACTCCAGGGTGCTTTCTGTTCGCGATCCACGGCATCCTGGCACACGATACAAGTCGAAGCCCATGGGATCGCGGCAAGGCGCTTCGGATGGATGTTCTGTTCACATTCGGCGCAGATCCCGAAGGTGCCCGCGTCAATTCGGTGAAGCCCATCTCGGACTTCACGCATAAACTTCGAGGTGCGGTCGAGGTCGCCCAGCGCCAACTCGCGCTCCTGGCTCTCCTGGATTCGATCCAGGTCGTCAGGACTCCGCTGGATCGCGAGTGCAACCCGGCTGTAGTCCCTGCCTTCCAGCTCCAACTGTCTGCCCTCTAAAATCCTTCGAAACGCGTTGAGTTCCGTTTTTGTCATTTGAGTCGCCTTTCGGTCACAATGCCAGCGGACATGCCGCTCCATGTTAATTCGATGAGCTGGCCTTCTGCGCCTTCACCTGGAGTTCGTTTACTACCTGCTGCACGTTTAGAACCGCGGAGGCGACCTCTTCGGCCCGCGCCCGCTTCCTTTGAGAATCGACCTGGCCCGTCAGAGTGACAACGTGATTCTTGACCGCGTACTTTACGCTCTCATGCAGCCGATCCTTAATCAGGGCCGCATCCAAGTTGCTGGCGATACCGGTATCCAGATCCGCATTGATCTCGCTGGTTTTGCTTTCGGCGCCCGGCAAAATCACCGCAATCTGGTTGGACACGACTTCAGTCCCGGCGAAAGAACGGGCGATGGATTCGGCCTGAGCTTTGTCGCCGTCCGCAGCCACATGCCCGCTCAAGGTCACAACGCCCTTGTCGCGATCCTGACTCGCGGAGACGTCTTTGAGGCCGGCCTGTTCGAGCGAAGTGCGGATATTCCCGGAAACATCATCCGTCTTCGTCGACGCCGTTGAGCACCCCGCCAGAGTCCCCAAAAGTGCCGCCATCACAACCAAGCCCGGTTTGAATGCGTTCATAGTTTTCCTTTGATTCGATCCTCGGTCACCCCCTTCGGTGCATGACAAGCACCGAACCGCTTTGTACGGGAAAACGCGGCTGCTTTGTACGGGAAGACTAGCCGCCGTCCTTAAGCGGGCTCTCGTTGAGTAACGATATTTGGTCACATGACCGCAACAGGTCACCGCATGAGCCCCCGTTGGATTCAACCAGGGGCGCGAATAACGGGTTGCAAGTGCGCGCCACCCGTGCATCATGAAGAGGTCGATCATGTCTCTGCAATTCCCCGATCCTGCCATTGTCGAAGACGCCGGTGTCACGCTGGATGTGGTCACCCTGGATGTGGTCACCCTGGATGTGGTCACGGAGGTGCGGCGCGAAGCGGCCCTGCTGAAAACGGGCGCCTTGCAGAACGCAATTCTTAACAGCGCCAATTTCTCCAGCATCGCTACCGACGAAAAGGGCGTCATTCAATTATTCAATGTCGGAGCGGAGCGCATGCTGGGATACGCGGCCATCGAGGTGGTGGATAAGATCACCCCCGCGGACATCTCCGATCCGCAGGAGGTGATCGCGCGCGCCAAGGCATTGAGTATCGAGCTGGCGACCCCGATTACCCCGGGCTTCGAGGCGCTGGTCTTCAAGGCCTCGCGCGGCATCGAAGACATTTACGAATTGACGTACATCCGCAAAGATGGCAGCCGCTTTCCGGCGGTGGTATCGGTCACGGCCTTGCGCAACGATGCGGGCGGAATCATCGGCTACCTGCTGATCGGCACCGACAATACCGTGCGCAAACAGGTGGAAGCCGAGCAGAAGCAATTGGATCAGCGTCTGAGGGACCAGCAGTTCTACACACGCTCCCTCATCGAATCCAACATTGATGCCTTGATTACCACCGATCCTGCCGGCATCATCACGGACGTCAACAAGCAGATGGAGGCGCTTACCGGCTGCACGCGGGATGAGCTGATCGGGGCGCCGTTCAAAAACTACTTCACGGATCCGGAGCGGGCCGAAGCGGGCATCAAGCGGGTGTTGAGCGGAAACAAAGTCACCGATTACGAGCTCACCGCACGCGCGCGGGATGGGAAGGAAACCGTGGTCTCCTACAACGCGACCACCTTCCACGATCGCGACCGGAAACTTCAGGGCGTGTTCGCCGCAGCGCGCGACGTAACGGAACGCAAGCGCTTTGAGCGCACCTTACAGGAGAATAACGTCGAACTGGAGCGGGCCAGGGCCGCCGCGGAAAAGGCCAACCTCGCGAAATCGGATTTTCTTTCCAGCATGAGTCATGAACTCCGCTCTCCGCTCAACGCGATCCTTGGCTTCGCCCAGCTCATCAATTCTGACTCTCCGCCGCCAACACCTTCCCAAACGGCCAGCATTGACCAAATTCTGCACGCGGGGTGGTATCTGCTGGAACTGATCAACGAAATCCTGGATCTTGCGCAGATCGAATCCGGCAAGCTGGCGCTCTCAAGGGAGCCGACCTCGCTCGCCGAAGTGATGCTGGAATGCCAGGCTATGATCGAGCCGCAGGCGCAGAAACGCGGCGTCACTCTAACCTTTCCCCAGTCCGGCATCCCCGCCTATGTGGAGGCGGACCGGACCCGATTAAAGCAGGTTCTTATCAACCTTCTTTCCAACGCGATCAAGTACAACCAGGCTAACGGAACGGTGGTGGTGGAATGCGTCAGAAGCACGCCTGAACGCACCCGCGTCAGCGTGAGAGACAATGGCGCGGGGTTGTCTCCGGACATGCTGCTCCAGCTCTTTCAGCCGTTCAACCGTCTGGGACAGGAGCGCAGCGCGGAGGAAGGCACCGGGATTGGCCTGGTGATGAGCAAGCGGCTGATTGAATTGATGGGCGGCCTGATCGGCGTGGAGAGCACCGTCGGTTCGGGAAGCGTGTTCTGGTTCGAACTGAACTCCGCCGTCGAGCCTCAACTTGTAGTGGAGACGCCAGAGACGGCAGCGATCACCGCGCAGGTCCGGCACGGCGAGCAACTGCGCACCCTGCTCTACGTCGAGGACAACCCGGCGAATCTAAAGTTGATCGAGCAGTTGATCGCACGCCGTTCCGATATTCGCTTGCTGAGCGCCCGCGATGGAAATCTGGGCATCCAGCTTGCCCGAGCTCACCAGCCTGCGGTGATCCTCATGGACATTAATCTCCCCGGTATCAGCGGCATCGAAGCCCTCGCCATCCTGCGTGAAGACCCGGCGACCGCGCACATCCCGGTGCTGGCCCTCAGCGCCAATGCGATGCCGCGCGACATCGAGAAAGGCTTGCAGGCTGGATTCTTCCGGTATCTGACCAAACCGATCCGGGTGAATGAGTTCATGGAAACGCTGGAAGTGGCGTTACAATTCGCCGCGCAACAAAGCTCACGGTCAGGTCAATGATCAGCTCAGGCGATATCCTGAAGGCCAGAATCCTGGTGGTTGACGATCAGGAAGCCAATGTCCGGCTGCTGGAGGGTATGCTGCGCGTGGCCGGTTACACTTCCGTCGACTCGACCACCGATCCGAACCAAGCCTGCGAACTGCACCGCCAGAACTGTTACGGCCTGATCCTGCTGGATCTTCAGATGCCCGGAATGGACGGATTCCAGGTGATGGAGGGACTGAATGCCATCGAAGCCGGCGGCTACCTGCCGGTTCTGGTGATCACGGCTCAGCCCGCCCACAAGCTGCGCGCGCTGGAAGCCGGCGCCAAGGACTTCGTCAGCAAACCGTTCGACTTCGCTGAGTTGCGCGCGCGCGTCCACAACATTCTGGAAGTGCGGCTGTTGCATCTCCAAACCAAAAGCTATAACCAGGCGCTGGAGGAGACGGTGCGGGAGCTGGAAGCCAGCCGCGAGGTCATTCGACTCAAGGAACTGGAGGAGCGAAAGAAGCGCGAACAGGAGTTGGTCTTAGCGCAACAAACGCAGGAAAGCCTGCTCCCCGGCGTAGTGCCCCAGTTTGAGAATTTCAGTATCCATGCGTTCAACGCTCCAACTCGCTACGTTGGAGGGGATTTCTACGATTTTCAAGAGCTCTGTGCCAGTCCGCCCGAATCGGGAGAATGGATGGGCGTTCTGGCGGACGTCTCCGGCAAGGGGATGCCCGCGGCTCTGTTAAGCTCCATGGTGCTGGGCGCTCTCAGTATCGAATTCCGCTCCGGGACTCGACCGCAGGAAGTCTTGAACCGCGTAAACCGGCTCCTTTGCCAGAAATCTCTGCCTTTCCAGTTCGTGACGCTTTTTCTGTTCCTGTTGAACGCGGATGGCGCTGGACAATACATCAACGCCGGGCACAATCCGGCCTATCTGTTCCGCACCGCTACCGGAAAGATTGAAAAGCTGGTGTCCGATCTGTACGTGCTGGGGATGTTCGATTTCGCCTCCTATCAATCCACCGCGTTTCAGCTTTCGAAGGGAGATGTTCTGGTGGTGTATTCCGATGGCCTGCCCGACGCTGAAAACCAGCGGGGAGAAATGTTCGGAGACAAGACTCTGCGGGACCTCATCCGGCGGGACGCTCCGATGGGGAGTCCGGCGCTGGTGCAGAGTTTGTTGAAGACTATCGGGGAGTTCACTCAAGGCGTGCCGCAGACTGACGACATCACCTTCATCGTCGTCGAAAAACTGCTAGAGGCGAAAGCCGCCTGACGGCGCCCGAACTTGGACCGAGCTTACTGCGTGCGGTCGTTTTTCTGAAACTTGGCGCCGCCGGAATGTTCCGCTTTGAGGCGCAGGAGGCGCGCATGCGCTTCCTTGATGGCCTTGCCTTGTCTTTCCACCAGGGACCGGGTTGAGCGCGAAAGATCCAGATTCACAGCCCAATCGAAAGCTGCCACGGCGACTTCCTCTCCGGTCTCGCAGGTGGCGATGATGGCCGCTCCGCTGCCGTCGGTAACAGTGGACTTCAACTCCAGCCAACCCCGCAGCAGCGTGCCGCCGGCCGAGCCGGAATCCTCAGGATGGCCGCCCAGCCGCTCCACCTCGACATGCAGCGCCTGGGCGAACCGGCGGCGCTGCGCCGCGCACTCTGTAAAGATGGTCTCGAGTTCGGTATTGCGCACATGGGTCGCTGCGGGGGTGTAGCCCAACTCACCGTCCTTGCAGGTTTGGATGAGCCCGTTCAATTCCGCAATGGTGTCTTGTGGGGTCACGTCTTGGTCACCTCGGCGATTTATCTCGCGGAGCCTCGCGCTTGCGATTGAGGCCCCGCCTCAGAACCTCGACACTCGCTAACCGGTCCCTATTGGCTGCGTTCGGGCGACTCGTGATTCAGCGCCCTCTCAAACTTTCGGGCCACCACCGGAGTTTTGAAATCGCCGGTGAGAATTTCACGATTCGTCGTGTCGCGGCCGTACAGCACCCGGTTGGTTTCTCCATCCGGACGAAGCGTGGCGCCTTCGAGCGAGATGCCCGCGAAAAGGCCGCGCGAGCGTGAATATGACAGCATTTCCGCGTTCAGCATGGCGTCGGTCCGGGCGCTCAAGTCGCGGCCAATCGGGCCGGCTGCGCCGGAGGCGTCTGCACCGACGGTGAACTTGTCGGATAAGAGGTGCCTCATTCCGATTCCGCCATCGTTCATCACCAGCAAGACCACGTCAGTTTCGGAAGCGCCGATCTGAAACCCAAGACTCCCGCCTTCGGCGCGCATGGCGGCCGGCGCGCTCCAGCCAAGGCCGCCCTCCCGGCGGCACACCGCGAATCCTCGGCCTTCCTCCGCCCCAAGTATGAAGCCCGCTTTTTTCATGCCCGGCACCACCACGATGCACTTCGCCTTATCGAGCAGATCGTGCGGGATCCCCCTGTCTGAGGCGCCCATCATATCGGTCAACGTATCGGCTGAGGCGTCCAACCTGTCTTCAACCTTGATTTCCCGGTCCGCCGCGAAGGCGGCGGTATTGACGGAACCGGCAATTGCCAGCGCCCAGATACACTGTTTTACATTCATTTTCACAAGCACTCTTCCTTCGCCGGTGAGGAGGCACGCCGGTGGCCGTACCCTGCCATTTGGGGGACGCATCAAATGTGCAAGTTGAGGGAATCCGCCCGCGCTACGTAACCATATGCGGTCTAATGACCGCGATTGGTCAGCCCGCTACTCAAGAAAGCTTCGACATCAATCTGCCATGATCCAGGTTTACGATGGAGCGTGCCTATCGAACGTTCGGAGCTGGATCGTTGCAGCAGGCCTACAAAGAGTCTGTCGATCAATGGATCGGCGCCATTCGCGAAGAGGAAGACCTGGCCACCCCCGATCATTCCATCGTCGCCTGGGAGCGCTGGGAGCAAGCCGGCTTTAAGGCGCAAACCGCTCAAGAGCAGTCGGCCGCCGCCAAAGAAGCTTACAAGGCCGGACTCCGGCTGCTCGATTATAAGATTTAGCTGCCAGCCGGAACATTAGTGCCGGCTTCCTATGGTCGCGGATCGGAACGCCTTCGATACAGAGCCGCGACCGAAGGGAGCAGTTGGGCTCTTGCTAACGCTAAGCTCATTCCATCAAAGGTCGCTGCGCCCGATCCCCAGCTTCTTCATCATGGCGTTCAGAGTCGTCCGCGGCATCCCCAGCCGGGTTGCCGCAGTGCTGATGACGCCGCCCGTGTCCCGAAACACGCGGAGGATGTATTCCCGCTCCACTTCCTCCAGTGTGGAACCACTGGTGGCTTCCGCCGCGGTTGCGCGCAGCTCCGCCAAGGGAGCGCGGAGGCCGGGACCCCGCGACAGGATCACGGACCTTTCGATGAAGTTTTCCAGCTCCCGCACGTTGCCCGGCCACGGCCAACTCGCCAAAGTTCGCATCGTTTCCGGGGGTATTTTGTCGATGACCCGGTCCATTTTCGCTGCGTATTTCCTGGTGAAATGCCGCGCGAGTAATGGAATATCTTCGGGATGATCCCGCAGCGGCGGCGTGGTGATGGGGAAAACCTTCAAGCGGTAATACAGATCGCTGCGGAAGAGCTTGTCGCCCATCATCTGCGTCAGATTCCGGTTGGTGGCGGCCACCAGCCGGACGTCGATGGGAATGGTGCGCGTGCCGCCCAATCGCTCAAAGGACTTCTCCTGCAAAGCGCGCAGCAGCTTGGGTTGAAGATCCAGGGGAATATCTCCTACCTCGTCCAGAAACAGCGTTCCGCGATGGGCCATTTCGAAGCGGCCGATCTTTTGCCCCAAGGCGCCCGTGAAGGCTCCCCGCTCATAGCCGAACAGTTCGCTTTCCAGCAACCCTGTCGGAATCGCCGCGCAATTCAAGCTAATGAAGGGGAGATTCCGCCGTGGACTCAAGCGATGAATCGCGCGCGCAACCAATTCCTTTCCCGTCCCGGTTTCGCCCAGCACCAGGACCGTCGCGTCGGTTGGGGCAACCACTTCCACCTGACCCATCACCCGCCTCATGGCGGTGCTGGTTCCGATGATCTCTTCAAAGCTGCTGGTCACCTCGACCGCTTCCTCGTCGACATTCTCCTGCCGGTCGCGCTCTCTTAAATCCTGCACGAAGGTGATCCATCGGAACGGTGACAGCTTCAGGACGGCCGTGGCGACCAGAACCGGCACGCGAGTCCCGTCCTTGCGAATCAACTCTTTTTCAAACGGCGTGCAGGCCCCGAAGCGTAACCCCTCTTCATGGGCCAGCTCATCCAGCGGCAAATATTCCAGCGGCGTCAGATCCGGCCAGCGCAGCCGGCCTGCCTGCAGATCCTCACGGCGGTAGCCGACCAGTTCCAGAAATGCATCGTTGGCTTCGGGAATCCGGTCGAATTCCCCGGAGACGATGCCGGCGATGGCGGATGCCGCGGGAAGCGGCCGGCTCCGCGCGCGGCTGCGCCGCAGTTTTTCGTCTCGTTCGTGACGGTCGCTGAAGTCACGCTCCACTCGGGCGAAACCTTGTAAATCTCCGTTCTGGTCTTTCAGCGCCAGGGTGATGACGTTAGCCCAGAATCGCGAGCCGTCTTTTTTAATGTGCCAGCCTTCCGCGCCGACATGACCCTCGTTGGCCGCCCGCCGCAATTTTTCCTGAAGCTGGCGGTGAGCCTCCGCGTCAGGATAAAACATCGAGACGTGCCGGCCGATCACCTCGTCGTTTTTGTAGCCGTAAATGCGTTCTGCTCCCGCGTACCAGGCGGCGATCTGTCCGTCCGCATCCAGCAGGTACAGCGCGTAGTCCTGTACCCACGCCGGAACGCTGCCTTTGGACGCGCCATCGCGCAGCACCACCAGATTGCGTGCCGGCAATACATTCCCTTTGGCGATGTACTCGACTACACGAGGCGCCCCGTCCGGGCCCAGCAACGGAAGTGTTCCTTCCTGCTCGCCTTGCTCCAGAAAAGCTCGCCAGCGTTCCGAGATTACCGGCTGGAAGCTGGGCTCCGCAAAATCATCCAGAGTGCGGCCGATGATTTTTTCGCGAGGGATGCCCAAGAGCCTGCTGGCGCCCACGCTGGCCTCCCGGGAATGGCGATCGTTGTCCGCAATCAGAATGGGCACCGAAGGCTGGAAGACAATTGCCCGGAACAGAAGCTCGAGTTCCTTCGGGCCGTTGTCCACCAGCCAACCAGTGGCTTGCGGCTGAGAGGCCATGACGCTTTCCTCCTTCGCCCGTCGATCCGGAAAGCCGACGGCTTGGAGAACACGGTGTCCCCGCGGTGTCCGTGCAAACTGTGGAAGGCCGAAAGTGGCGGTACACCCCTACACTACCACCAAACGGCGTGGCGGGGCCCGTTATTTTCGACCATATTCGGTCACGTGACGATGACGGGTCAAATGTCCCGAAGCCGCCGGATGCTGCTCAACGGCGAATCGATCCTCAATAAATTCAGCAGCGTCAGTAGGATGAAGTGACCTTAGCCCGCGCGCCACGCCTCGGGCGTTGAGCTGCCTGCCTGGGTCCCGTAGTTGCCGCGCAAGGGGTTCTACCCCAGGTAGGTGCGCGGCGCATTTAGAGGAAGCCTGAAACGGGGGCAGCAGACAACCACGCCGCGCTCGTTCAGGCTTCAGTTGTATTCGGGCGAGAAGGGAGACCTCCGAAATGAACCGGCATCAAATCGCCGATAAATGGCGGACGAACCTAGTGTAGTGTCCAACAAATAGCTGGACAATCAGGCTGGGGAAGCCGGATAATGGGGCATGCCTCGTTCGGGGACTCCGCTGGTGTTTTCGGAGGATCAACAGAATCAGATCGAGCAGTGGCTGGCAGCGATGGGTACCCCGCAACAGGTTGCCTTGCGGTGCCGCATTGTACTGGCACTGGCGCGCGGAGAATCCGAGGCATCGGTTGCCGCCGGGCTGAAGATAAATCGCAAAACCGTCCGCCTGTGGCGAGAGCGTTTCGCCGAAGAAGGACTGCAGGGTTTGTGGGAAATCGCGCCGGGGCGCGGCCGCAAAGCGACTTATGGCCCGGATCGGGTCAAGGCAGTTCTGGATGCGACCCTGCAATCGAAGCCGAAGGGCCAGACGCACTGGAGCTGCCGCCTCATGGCAGCCAGTCAGGGCATCAGCAAGTCAACTGTCAGCAATCTTTGGAAGAGCCATAACATCAAGCCCATCGCACAAAGACGTTCAAGCTGTCGCGCGATCCGAAGTTTCTCGAAAAACTGACCGACGTAGTTGGTCTCTATCTCAATCCGCCCGACAAAGCCATCGTTCTTTGCGTCCATGAAAAGAGCCAGATTCAGGCGCTGAACCGCACTCAACCCGGTCTGCCTCTGAAGAAGGGCCGCTGCGGAACCATGACGCACGATTACAAACGCAACGGGACGACCACTCTGTTCGCCGCTCTCGATCTGCTGCAGGGGAAAGTCATCGGCGATTTTTACAAACGGCACAGACACCAGGAGTTCCTGAAGTTTCTCCGGCGGATTGATCGCGAATTCACGGGCGGCGATGCCTTACACGTTGTCATGGACAACTACGGCACTCACGGCACAGCGGAGGTGAAAACCTGGCTGCAGAAACATCCTCGCTTTGTGATCCACTACGTCCCAACCAGTTGCAGTTGGTTGAACCTGATTGAACGGTGGTTCGCTGAACTAACCAACAAACGCATCCGCCGCAATTCTTTCTTCAGCGTCGACGAACTCATCGCCGCAATCAACGACTTCCTGGCAACGTGGAACGAAAATCCGAAGCCTTTCGTCTGGACCGCGACGGTCGACTCCATCGTCTCCAAGCTTGCCCGTTGCCGCCAAACCCTCGAACAGATCCAGCCCGGTTGTACTGCCCCGAAACGCCGCAAACGCCTGTCCAGTTAATTCGTGGACACTACACTAGTGGCGAAGCTGCAAGACCGATACGGGCTCAACGAAGAACAGGCAAGCCGGAAGGTTGAAACGTGGCTGGATTGGCTGCAAGCGCAGCCCGAAGCCCGGGTCTGCGGCAAATCCAGGACCCCGGCCGCCAAGCTGCGCCTTTCCGAGGCTGCCAATTCGTAAAGCGGTTTCGCTCACAACCCGCACCCATTACGATCCGGCCGAGTTTGGCATTCCAAACGCACTAGCTTTGCCAAATGGCAGCCTCAGCCGCACCCCATCTTGCAAGGCCGCGTCTTGCGAGCGGCGACGTGGGCACATTCACCCGGCCGTTCGAAGCCGTGGTCGAATGGGTGGGCGATCTGGGCTTTTTTTGTTGGCGGGTAGCCAAAGCCGCTTTTTCGCGTCCCTTTGAGGGCGCAGAGTTTTTGCGTCAGTTGGATGCGATCGGCGCCAAGTCCCTTCCGCTGGTGGCGCTGGCAGGCGCAGCAACAGGCGTGGTCCTGTCACTGCAAACCCGCGACAGCCTGATACGGTTCGGCGCAAAGTCCATGTTGCCAGCCGTAATCGTCTATTCCCTGATCAGGGAGACCGGTCCGATCATCACCGGCCTGATCGCCAGCGGGCGTGTGGGCGCGGGGATCGGAGCCGAACTGGGCTCCATGCGCGTGACCGAACAAATCGACGCCATGGAAGCGTCGGGAGTCGACCCGCACAAATATCTCGCGTCTACGCGGATCCTGGCCTGCATCGTAGCGATGCCATTGCTCACGCTGGCGTCCGATTTCTTCGGTATTCTCGCGGGTTGGGTCGCTTCCACCCTCGCGGAGCCCGAGTCCCTAAGGCTGTTTCTTTCAAACGGTCTTCACGGCATCACGTTCAAGGACATTCTTCCGCCCACTTTAAAGACCGCCATCTTTGGCTTGATTATCGGAGCCGTCTCCTGTTTTCAAGGTATGCGCAGCAGCGGCGGCACCGAGGGCGTGGGCCGGTCCGCCACCAGCTCGGTTGTACTCTCGTCCCTGTTCATCATCGTGGCGGATATTCTGCTGGTCCGATTGATTCTGGAGTTGTTTTAAGTGAACCCTGGAACCAACTCCGAGCCGCCGATTGCCGTCGCAGGACTATGCAAGGCATTTGGCAGCCAAACAGTGCTGGACGGCATCACGTTTCAGCTAGTGTCCGGCCAGGTGACCTGCGTGCTGGGACGCAGCGGTACGGGCAAGAGCGTATTGCTGAAACTGCTGATCGGCCTTCAGCAACCGGACCAAGGCTCGATTCATCTTGAAGGCCGCGATATATCCAGCGCCTCGCCCAAGGAGTTGAACGAAGCGCGCAAGAAAGTCGGCTTCTTGTTTCAGGAAGCTGCCCTGTACGATTCCATGACCATTGAGGACAACGTAGCCTTCCCCCTGCGCCGCAACACCACGCTTGCCGATGGCGAATGCCGCGACCGGGCGCACCAGTTACTGGGGAGCGTGGGAATGGATGGGGATTTCGACAAGATGCCCGCGGACATTTCAGGGGGGATGCGCAAGCGTGTGGGTTTGGCTGGCGCCCTCGCGCTGGAGCCGGCCATCCTCATGTTCGATGAGCCCACCGCGGGGCTCGACCCGATTACGGCAGCGGAGATCGCGAAATTGATCGTCGAGCTGAGAGACCAGCGGCACATGACCTCGATCGTGGTCACCCACGACCTGCATACAGTCCGGACCATCGCAGACCGTCTGATCGTGCTCGATCAGGGAAAGTCTCTTTTTGACGGAACGTTCGAGGGCCTCAATGCGAGCAAAGATCCATTTATCGTCCAATTTCTGCGCGATGCAGCTTGAAAAAGATGTGGCTCGAGTGAAAATATGTCACGAAGCTTTCGGTTAGGGCTGTTCCTGTTGGTCACGCTGGCGATTCTGGCAGCCTGCGTGTTTCTGGTTGGCCGCCAGGAGTCGGAGTTCGGATCGAACTATTTAGTCCGCAGCGATTTCGACAACGTCGCGGGTCTGAGCGAGGGCGCTGACGTGCGCGTGGGCGGCATTCGCAAGGGCACAGTCCGGTCCATCCGGCTCCCCAAGACCCCCGATGGCAAAGTGGTGGTCACGATGGACCTCGTCAAAGAAACGCAGGCGATCGTCAAGCTGGACTCGGTTGCTTCGATTCAATCCGAAGGGCTGCTGGGAGACAAGTATGTCGAGATCTCCTTCGGTTCGGAAGACGCACCCAGGCTCAAAGGCGGCGAGACGATCGACAGCGAGCGTCCTTTGGATATCTCGGATCTCTTCCACAAGGCCGATCAGATGCTGGATACGGGCGAAGAGGCACTCGATAACATCGACCAGATCACGGCCAAGGTCAACGGCGGACAAGGAACGGCAGGAAAACTGGTCAACGATACCACGCTCTATAAGCAGGCGGCGGCGGGCGCCACTGCCTTGCATGAAGACGCCGACGCGCTCCAGCACAACTTCCTGCTGCGCGGATTCTTCAAAAGCCAAGGCTACTCCAATCCGGCGGAGATCACAGAACACGAACTTCCGCAGCTCCCTAAAGACCACGCCATCAAGAGCTTTGACTACAGCACGAAGGACCTGTTTGACAAACCAGATGGCGGGAAACTGAAGAATGAGAAAAATCTCGACGCTGCGGGACTGTTTCTGCAAAGTCAGAAGTTCGGGCTGGCCGTGGTCGTGGTTACCACGGGAGGAAAGGGCGACTCCGATAAGGACCGTGTTCTGAGTGAAGCCCGTGCCTTCGTGGTCCGTAAGTACCTGGTGGATAATTTTCAACTCGACGATACGCGGTTCAAGACTATGGGTTTAGGAAAGACTGCCGATTCGAACCCGGACGGAAGCATTGAGATTCGGGTCTACGCCGGAGCGCCGGCCACCGAACCGCGCAAAACCGCGCAAAAGTGATTTGGTCCGATTCGTGCACACAAGAGGGCGTGGACCACGCATCCACGGAAGGAAGCACCATGCACGAAAACGCACGCATACACCGGAAAGCCGCGGAGCTTCACGAGCTTGCGGCGCAGGAGCATCGCACCGCCGCCGAACATAATGAGAAGGGGGATGAAGCGGCCGGAAGCTGGCATTCGCAACGGGCGCTGGAATATTCGGATCAGGCTTACAAGCTGGCCAAGGAAGCCCACACCAAGTCGGGGCAGATCGTGAGTCTATAGTCATGTCCACGCGATATAACAACGGATCGCATTACGAAAACCACCAACGTGCCGCCGAGTTACACGATGCCGCCGCGCACGCGCATCGGGTTGCCGAGCAGCACGGTGAGGCGGATCACCTGACGGGACACGAGCATTCCGCCCAAGCCCTGGAGCACTCGCACCGCGCGCATGGGCATACTCAGGCTGCGGCCGGACATGGCATCGCCGCGTTCGGGCACGACGAGATCGCCGCGCTGGCGCACAAGCTGTGGGAAGCCAGGGGCTGTCCGGAAGGATCGCCGGAAGAGGATTGGTTTCGTGCCGCGGAACAACTACGAGCCCGCAGCTACACCGGCTGATCCCGCATCGGAGGACCGGTGCTGCCCCAAATGCGGCGCCGCCCTGGAGCCTATCGAGAATAGCGTGGAAGGGCTGCTGGTGCAGCATTTGCAGCTTTGTCCCAAATGCTACCTCGTCATCTGGCGCGATCAGGATGGATTTCAAATCCGGCAAGGTGTTCCCGTAATAGGCGGCAGCGATCCGGAGACGTGCTGAGGTGTAGAGAAAGCGTGGGCACCGGATTGCCTCAGTATGTGCAGGAGACAAGCAGATGATGAACCCGAGCACCAAGGATCAGATTCAAGGAAAGATTCACGAGTTGAAGGGCAAGGCCAAAGAGACGGCGGGAAAGCTTACGAACGACCCCAACCTGACCGCGGAAGGGCAAGTCGAGAAGGTCGCCGGCACCATCCAAAAGAAGGTCGGTCAGATCGAAAAAGTACTCGAGAAATGAGCGCGAACCAATGAAAATACTTGGAATCGTCCTGATTGCGCTGGGCCTGATCGGCCTTGTCTGGGGTGGCTTTTCGTATACCAGCAGGGAAAAAGTAGTGGATATCGGCCCGATCCACGCGACTCGCGACCAAACCCACAACGTGCCGCTGCCCCCTATCGCGGGTGCCTTGGCCCTGGTGGGCGGCATCGCGATCGTCGCAGTCGCAGGTAAGAAATAAGTTCTGCACGAGACAGGAACCAGTATGTTAATCCTCATCATCCTTCTGGTATTGATTTTCGGCGGCGGAGGCGGTTACTACGGCCACAGCCGCTGGGGTCCCGGCGGCGGCGCGGGCATCGGGCTTGGCACCATCTTAGTGATCCTCCTGATTGCCTACCTGCTGGGCGGTTTCCGGTAAGTCACCTGTGGAACTCCAGCACGGTTGCCGGTCCGAGTACGGACCGCTGGAACTGCGCATTCAAACCAGCGTAAGCACCAACGGCTTTGTCATCTTCGTGGAAGATCGCCGGCTGGAACATGCCGCGGTGTATGAGCATCCGGCCCAAACCACATTGGAATCCGCACAAAAAAGCGCCGTGTCCTACGCGGATCAATACCTGAACGGCCGCCAGGAGGAATCGCAGTGCAAAGCGGACTGGCGATGCTCCTGACGCTCTGTGGTTAAGTGACCCTGCGCGGTCAGTGGCGGCGGGGCCGGGTTCCTGAAAACACAAGGTGTCCCAGCCTCGCAAGAGCGGATCGGAAAGTGCCTCTTATCATCCCGAGGAGTAAGAATACATGCCTTTAATCAACATTGTGATCGCGCTGGTCATCGTCGGGATGGGACTGTGGCTGATCAATCGTTTTATCCCCATGGCCTCCAGCATCAAGACCATCTTAAACGTCGTAGTCGTAGTTGCTGTCTGCGTTTGGGTGCTGCAGTCCACCGGACTGTGGGGACCTATTTCCAACTATCGGCTCTCGCGTTGAGCTGTGACCCAGGTCGAGCATGACGCAAGAAGCCTTCGGGCAGGCGTACCGGCAGGGACACGTGAAAACCGTGCGCTTCTTGCGTTCCCGCGGGGCCTCCCTGCACGACGCGGAGGATGCCGCCCAGTCTGCCTGGTTGCAAGGATGGCAGAAGATCCATCAACTCCGGGACGAAGGGATGATCGGGCGCTGGATCAACACCATCGCCGTCAATTACCATCGCCGCGGCATGAGCCGCCAGGCTCGCTACCAGGAGCTGACCGACCGCTGCGGCCAAGTCGGAATGGATTTGGCGCCCCTCGATACCGCGAAGATCCTCGAATGCTGCCGCCCCGCCGATCGCGTGCTGTTCGAACACCAACTGAGCGGCCTGACCACGCAGGAGATCGCACAACAACAACGCGTCACCACTACGGCAATCCGGATCAGGCTCCTGCGAGCGCGCCGCGCGGTTCGAGCACGCTTGGCCGCCGGCTGATACGCGAGCGTAGGGCGGCGCGTTCGTCTCAAGAGTTCAGCAACCGGCGTCATGCGGTCACTTGACCTCGCGCGGTCAGTAGATTGGCGCTACTGGCAAGATCCGCTGCGCTTTGTGCGCGTCTGTTTGCTACTAGCGGAGGCAAAGCGCCTGATGGCCCCCGGCATGCTTCCAGCAGCAGTGTTCGCACAAACAAGGAGCAGTGAAATGACATTTTTTAAAGCAGCATCAGCCGTGCTTGCCATGGCCTTTTTGGCCGCGGCGTTTTCGCCGCGCGTCACAGCAGACAGTTATGACCACATGACCACGGTTACGTTCAGCGAGCCTGTGGAGATTCCGCCAATGTATATTACCGGCATGAGAATTCTGCCGGCGGGAACGTACGTGTTCAAGCTGGTCAACTCCAGTAGTGACCGCCACATCGTGCAGATCTTCAATCAGGACCAAACCAAGATCTACGCCACCATCCTGGCCATCGCCGACTATCGCCTGACGCCAAGAGACAAGACCGTGATCACCTTTAACGAAGGTATCGCCGGCCAACCAGAGGCGATCCGGGCTTGGTTCTATCCCGGCGCAAACTGGGGCGAGGAGTTCGTCTATCCCAAGGCCAAAGCCGTGGAACTGGCTCAAATCAGCCAAGCGCCGGTTCTCGCCGTCGTGGCCGAGGTGACGCCGGAAGTGGAGAAGCCCGAAGCGCCGGAGGTGGTTGCGCAGTTACAGCAGCTCCCGATCAAAGCCGTCCAGCCGAGCGGAGAAGTCGTTGAACTCGCCCAGGTGATCCAACCCGCGCCCCCGGCGACAGTTGCCGCCGCGCCGGAAGTAGTCGCCGAAGCAACCGCGCCTGCAACTCTTCCTACCACGGCGAGCTCTTTTCCGCTGATCGGGTTGTGCGGTTTGCTCGCGCTGGGCGGAGCCTTCGCGCTTCGGTCCATAAGCCAGCGAATCCAGTAGAAACCGGAACCGAAAGGAACATGTAATGGCGGATAACAACATTGTGGTGGCCGTTTACGATGCCCACCAGGGCGCTGAAAAGGCCGTTAAGGAACTTCAGAGCTCCGGATTTGACATGAAGAAGCTTTCGATTGTGGGCAAGAATCCGCACGCGGAAGAACACGTCGTGGGATTCTACAACACGGGCGACCGTATTAAGTCCTGGGGCAAAACCGGAGCCGGCGTGGGCGCGTTCTGGGGCGGTCTCTGGGGGCTGCTCTTCGGAGCGGCGTTCTTCGCCATTCCGGGAATTGGACCGGTGCTGGCAGCCGGCCCCATTGTGGCCTGGATCGTCGGAGCTTTGGAAGGAGCGGTGGTGGTGGGTGGCGTGGGCGCTATCGGCGCGGGTCTGTACAGCATCGGTCTACCCAAGGACAGCGTCCTCGAATACGAGGTCGCGCTGAAGACCGATCAATACCTGCTGATGGCCCACGGAACTCAGGCTGAAGCGGCCAGAGCAAGTGAGATCCTCAAGGGTACCCGTCCCACAAAGCTGAACATGTATCCTCTGAAGCATTCAGCCTCTCACGAGGAAGAAGCGGTTCTGGTCGCGAAGTAGCCGAAAATGATGCGCCCAAGAGTAGTCCCCTTATTAGCCCCGCCGTTACGAAAGGCTCGCCCGGAAAGCGTGGGCCCCTATGAAACCAAGGCGCGAGGAATGGCGGTGCTGACCACACCGCTCCTCAACAAGGGGACGGCCTTCACCATGGAGGAACGGGAAGCCTTGGGCCTCACCGGTTTGCTCCCGCCTGTCATCAGCACGCTGGAAGCGCAGGTCACCTGCGCCTACACCCAATACCAGCGGCTGCCGGACGCGCTAGGCAAGAATATCTACCTGACCGCTCTGCACGACCGCAACGAAGTGCTCTTCTTCCGCCTGCTCTCCGAGCATCTGCGGGAAATGATTCCGATTGTCAACGACCGAACTGTCGGACTGGCGATGGAACAGTATCACCATGAATGCCGGCGTCCCCGGGGCGTGTACCTCTCGATCGATCATGCCGATGCGATCGAGCAAGCCTTTGGAAACCTGGGCGCCGGTCCCGGCGATATCGATCTGATCCTGGCTACCGATGCCGAGCAGATCTTCGGCATCGGCGACTGGGGCGTGGGAGGGATCGAGATCGCTATCGGCAAACTGGCGATCTACACGGCTGCGGGCGGCATCGATCCGACCCGCGTGATTCCGGTGATGCTGGATGTGGGCACCAACCGCGGAGCTCTCCTGGCCGATCCGATGTATCCGGGAAACCGTCACGCGCGGGTCCGCGGGGACCGCTACGACGCGTTCATCGACGCCTACGTGAAAGCCGCCGTGAAGCTATTTCCCAACGCTGTGCTTCAATGGGAGGATTTTGGTCCCGGCAACGGCCGCCGCATCCTCGAAAGATATCGCGGCCAGGTCCGCACCTTCAGCGACGATCAGCAGGGCACCGGGGCGATCGCCCTGGCAGCCGCGGTCTCGGCGATGCGCATCTGCGGGACGCTGCTGCGCAATCAGCGCATCGTTATTTTCGGCGCCGGCATCGCTGGCGTTGGGGTCGCCGACCTGATTCGCGACGTGATGATCGAGGAAGGTTTGCCGCTCGAGGAAGCTGTCCGGAGCTTTTGGCTGGTGGACGTCGACGGGCTGCTGACCAGCGATATGGGTGACCGGTTGCACGACTATCAGGCAACCTATGCCCGGCCGGCCGCCGAGGTCAAGAGTTGGAGAGGCCTGGGTCCCAACCCCAACGCCATTGCTTTGGCCGAGGTGATCCGCCGCGTGCGGCCCAGTATGTTGATTGGGGCGTCGGGAGCGGCGGGAGCTTTTACGGAGGCGATTGTGAGAGACATGGGTCGCTATGCCGAGCGGCCGATTATCTTCCCGTTGTCCAGTCCTCCTTCGCTTGCGGAAGCTACGCCGGCCGACCTGATCGCCTGGACCGAGGGGCGGGCGCTGATCGCAACCGGCAGCTCCTTCACTCCTGTCACTCATAAAGGCATCACCCATGTCATCGGCCAGGCGAACAATGCCATGTTGTACCCTGGCCTCGGTCTCGGGGCGATCGTGTCCCGGTCTCGCCTGATCAGCGTCGGCATGTTGGCAGCCGCGGCCAACGCGTTATCCAGCATGGTCGCCGTCCGCCTTCCCGGCGCTTCGCTGCTTCCGCATGTCGATGATCTGCGCAGTGTGACCGTGACGGTGGCAGTCGCCGTGGCCGAGGCGGCGGAAGCGGAAGGATTGGCGAGCGTCAAACTTGCGGATGTCGTGCAACAGGTGGAGGACGCCATGTGGCAACCGGAGTATCGCCGGATCCAGGCATCTTGATCGGGCCGGCGGAAATGAAGGTCTCCTTAAGAGTATCGTCGTTGCGGCCGCTCCTGAAATGGACCCAGCGCGCTCTATTGGCGGGCGCCGCGCTGATGTTGGGCTATTGCGGGTACGTTCTGCTGGATGCCGGGATTTTCCAGCATCGGGCGACGCAAATTCTCGAACGGCCGCGAACGGACCAGCCGGCGCCGGACGGTTTGATCGGCCGCATTGAAATCCAACGTTTGGGCATGTCGATCGCCGTCTCGGAAGGAACTGACGATGCCACGCTGCGGCGGGCGGTCGGACACATCGCAGCCACGGCCCTGCCGGGTCAGCCCGGTAACATCGGGATCGCCGCGCATCGCGACACTTTTTTCCGGCCTTTGCGAAATATTCGCCACGGCGACATCATTACGCTTACCACGCCGGCCGGCGAGTACCGCTACCGCGTGGTGTCTACCAAGATCGTCGCCCCGGATGACGTGGCCGTGCTGAATTCCGACGGGAACGAGATTCTGACTCTGGTCACTTGCTATCCCTTCTACTTTATTGGCTCGGCTCCCAAGCGATTCATTGTCCGGGCTGCCAGAACGCTCTGATGCGTTCCCCGCCCAATGATGCGACGGGCGAGTCGAGCCGGTGCACGATGCCGCGGCCCCGCAGTCCCATCTGACTGAGTGCGTCCAAATCTTGAACTGTATCCCGTTCGATTATGCACTCTGGCGTACAGCTTAGACGCAACAACCTGGTCGAGGTTCAGATCTTTGAGGAATCCTGTTTCTTGCTCGGTTTCAGTCGCGGTTCAGAGCATCTCTGGGCGCTTGGCACGATCACACTTGCGGCCAAAGTAATCGCAATTCCTTTAATTTTGCGGCGTCCTGCTGCCTGAAGATTACTACGAGCGCCGCGAGATCTCGCAGGTTGTCAATATCCCGGCGTCCCTCCTGATTTCACTGCTGCTGGTGGTTATGTCTGAGTTTCTCGTTGGCCCAGTTGCGGCCGCGAATGCCGATCCCGTGATTCGCATCGAAGCTGCAATCGTCGTCCTCGCTGTTGCTGGAATCGTGCTGCGGCCCCGGCGTGGCGCGCAGCGCGTGATCCTGTGGCCGCGCTTCATGACGATCATTGACCTGTAAATTTATGCAACCACCGGCGCAGATTAGGGCAGAATGGTGCCCGTGCCCGGAGGACCCCTTGGCGACTACGTCGATTTCATCGGGTGGCTCATCGGGAACCTGCCCGCCTACATCGGCAAGTTCGAAGTCACCAATGCGCAATACCAGGAGTTCGTCGATCAGGGCGCGTACCGCAAGCCGGAGTATTGGAAGGAAAAATTCGTCAAGGACGGCAAGGACCTGACCTTCGATCAGGCCATGAATCTTCTCCGCGACCCACAGGCCGCCCCGGCCCGTCTACCTACCCGCAGCAACTGTCCAGGCCCTGGCATCGGAGGTTGGCCAGAAGAGCGGCGTCGTGTATTGGATAAGCGATGTCACCACAACGGCATTCTCGAGGGCAATCAACATGGATACACCGCGCGGGGTCCAATCGGTTCGCGCGCCTGATTCGCTTCCGGCCGAGGAAAGTTTTTGAAACCCTTCGCCGCAATGGTTGGGTCAGCGAGCGGCGGCGCAGTTGCATCACCGACATGGAGTTTGCAACGCGCCGGATTCTACAGCTGTTAAGAGACTTCCGCCAGCCGGACGGCTCAACCCCGATTGCTCCGCCGACAGATGATCCCACAGGGGTTCATTGCTTTGGTTGGCAATAGACCTAGACGGGCGTCGCCCTCGGGGGTTCAGATTCAGGGACCGGCGCCATCCTCTTCCACGCGTCGTGTTTTGGAAATGACGGCCGACATCGAGTCGATTCCAGACTCTGGCGGCTGCCCGCATGTCCGCCGGGTGGGGCGTGACTGTAAATCGAGAGCGTGATGTTCTGGCCGGCGGGGCCGAGTCGCTGAGAAACGATCCGGCCCGGAACCCTCTCGTTGAGCCAGATGCTGGCGTGGGAATGCCGTAGCGAATGAAGGGTCACGCCGTGGAGTCCAACGTTCCTCATCATCTCTACGACGCGGGCCCCTAGAGACGCGCGCCTCAATCTCGACGCAGCTTGCAGTGACGGATTTCTCGCCAGAGTTTCGCGATTAGCAGCGCCGCAAACCTGGCCATCCCGAGGAGCACGCTGGTTTTGGGGAACGGGTCGAAGGACTCACACACTCCGCCGTGGATTGCGGGATCGAATCCCTTAGTCATGGCTCCCGCCGGCCGCCAGTCAATTTGTCGGTATGTCTGCCCTATGCGTTTGGTACTGAGTAGATTTATTTTATTCGCTCAAGGAAGGGCCGAGCGCCTTCGCATACATTTTAGTTTGCCGTCCTCGGGCACCCATTCGCTGCAGGCTGCGTATCAAGGATTTCCGGGTGTTTGGCAGCCTAGCGAATCTGCCGCCGTAAGCGAGGTGGTGGATCAAATAGCCGGGCCTGAGTCCCCCGTTTCTCTCAGCACGACCGTGAGCAATTCGCCGACTACCCTGGCCGTGGCCGATTTCAATGGCGACGGGATTCCTGACTTGGCCGAGGGAAGTTCTTCGGACACGACCGTAAACATTCTGTTGGGGAACGGGGACGGAACATTCCGGCAAACTTCCACTGTTTTCAATTTCTTTCCTCAATCCATTGCTGCCGCCGATGTGAATGGCGACGGGAAGGTGGATTTACTGGTCGGCTATATATACGGAGTCAACGTCTATCTGGGCAACGGAGATGGGACATTCCAATCCACAAACGGCTATGCGGCGGGTTATGGCGCCGTCGTCATTGCCGATTTCAATGTCGATGGCAAGCCGGACCTCGCGGAGGCGTCATACGCACAAAGCGGTTCGATCACGCTGATGCTGGGCAATGGGGACGGAACATTTTTCTATCCGCAGGCGCCGTCCTACTATGCCGCGGGCGCTTACCCGATTTCGGCCGCAACCGGAGATTTCAACCGCGACGGTTATCCGGATGTCGCTGTCGCCAATAACGGCAGTAATAACGTCAGCGTCCTTCTCGGGAACGGCGACGGCAGCCTTCAGACGGCGCAAAATTACCCGGCTGGGTCTGCGCCTTCCGCGATCGCCGCGGCCGACGTGAATGGAGATGGCAAGGTTGACTTGATCGTCGCCAATTCCGGCTCGAACAATGTGAGCATTCTATTGGGCAATGGAGATGGGTCGTTTCAGAGCGCAACCAATTTTCCCGCCGGACCCTCGCCGGCTTCGATAGCTGTAGGGGATTTTAACGGCGACGGTAAAGCGGATGTCGCCGTCGCCAACTCGTCCAGCAACACCATCGGCCTGCTGTTCAGTAACGGCGATGGCACTTTCCAATCGGCCATCTTTCACGGCGCCGGCTCCGGTCCGGCCTTTTTGGTTTCATCAGACTTTAACCGGGATGGCCGGCTCGATTTGGCCGTGGCTGACAGCAATAGCAATAGTTTGAGTGTCCTGCTGTTTGAACCGACTCCGCCTCGAGTGCCATCTAAGGCGGGCATTTGGCGTCCTAGCGTCTTCAACATGGTGGCTGAGGATGTAGACGGCAATCTCGCCTGGGATTCTCCCCCCGACCAGGTGGACTTTTTCGGCGAAACCGGTGATGTCGTGATACTTGGGGACTGGAATGGCAACGGACATGACTGTATGGGGATCTTCCGGCCCAGCGTGGCGATGTTCGCGCTGGACATGAACTGCAACGGCCAGTGGGACCCGGGCATCGACCGCTTCGGCTTCTTTGGGCAAACCGGCGATCAGCCCATCGTTGGGGATTGGACTGGCGATGGGAAATCCAAGATCGGAATTTACCGGCCGACGACGGGACTGTTTGCGCTCGACGTGAACAACAATCTAGCCTACGACGCCGGGACCGATCGCACCGGTAGGTTCGGCTCAGGAGGCGACACTCCGATCATCGGCGACTGGACCGGCGATGGCATCTCCAAGGTTGGCACCTTCAACCAAGGCCTGTGGTGGTTGGATAGCAACAATGACTTGGCTCGTGATAGCGGCGATGCGAGCGGTACGATCGGGCAATCTGGAGATACTCCGCTGCTTGGGGATTGGAACGGCGATGGGAGAACCAAGGTCGGGATCTACCGGCCGAGCGTGGGGCTGTTTGCCGAGGACTATAACGGGAATCTGGTATGGGACCAAGGCACGGATCGTGCAGGAGTCTTGGGGCCATCTGGAAGTATCCCGGTTGTCGGCGACTGGACCGGGACGGGAATAACAAGGGTGGGGGTCATTTACGGAGACAGCTACTGGGCCCTGGACACCAATGGAAACATCGTTTGGGATGCCGGGATCCAGTGGGGCGGGTTTGGCGCTACAGGAGACACGCCCGTGGTCGGCAGATGGTAAGTGTTCTGGCTTGGGGAGAGGGCTTCGTGCAAATTCACCGCATGTTCCGTTGGATGGCGCTGGCGATGGTTGTTGGTCTGAGCGCTGCTGCAGGTGCGCAAACTGCGAGTTCTGTTTCCGTAAACTCCTTCCCTAATCCGTCCACTTATGGACAAATCGTCACGTTGACGGCGACCGTCACGTCAGGCGCCACGGGAAAAGTAACTTTTTATGACGGTACGACAGTACTGGGAGTTGGTACTGTCTCCGCGGGCTCGGCGTCGATTTCGACGATTCTCCTCCCGCCCGGCGCCAGTTCTTTGCACGCGCGCTACTCCGGGGATTCGACGTATGCGGCAAGCAATTCGTCGCCAGTAGCGCAATCGGTGCTGGAGGGGAGCTCGCTGGGGCTTCAGCCGGCGGTGAGCTACTCGTCGGGGTACTATCCTGCGCCTCTTGTCGTCGCCGATTTCAACGGAGACGGTAAGGCGGATCTCGCCGTAGCGAGCCATGGCACGACGAACGTGGATATTCTGCTGGGAAATGGAGACGGAACATTTCAGGCGCCGGTCAGTTACAGCAGCGGTGGAGGCACTCCCGCTTCACTTGCTGCCGGTGACTGGAACGGCGATGGGAAAGTGGATCTTGCTGTTGCTATCAATGGATACGTCATCTATGTGCTTCTTGGAAATGGCGACGGGACCTTCCAGGCTTCAACTGCCGTGTGCAGTCCCTGCGGCGGCACGTGGCTGGCATCCGGAGATTTTAATGGGGACGGCAAAACGGACCTGGTGGCCTCCGTCAGTTCGGGAAGTGGTGCAGCCGCCATTGTGTTGTTGGGGAACGGAGACGGGACCTTCCAGAGTCCAGTCAAATACTCAACCCCGGTCAACGGTGGGTCCTTCGTCGCCGTCGGCGATATAAATGGCGATGGCAATGCTGATTTTGCGGTACTTTATGCGCCGGATGTATACGTGTTTTTGGGGAAGGGGGACGGAACCTTTGGCGCTGCCATTTCCTCTGCGGTCGGAACGCCGGCCTCCGGGCTCGCCCTCGCGGACTTAGACGGCGATCAAAAGCTTGACCTCGTCACAGGAACCACATATTCTCCGGGTTACATCTCCACTGCGCTTGGAAACGGCGATGGGACCTTTCAGTCCGTTGTGACCAGCGCAACGGGGGTTCAGGAGGCACAAAACCTCGCAGTGGCAGACGTGAACGGCGATGGAAGGCCTGACGTGGTTGCATCGTCCCAGTATGCCGCTCAACTATATGTTTTCTTAGGCAACGGGGACGGATCCCTGCAAAGCCCCGCTCCTTACACGATCGCGTCCCAGAGCTACGGGGTAGCCCTCGCAGATTTCAACAACGATGGCCGGGTCGACGTTGCGGCTTCGGTCGCCACCACCACCGGCCAAGTCAGCATCCTGCTTGGCGGGGCGATACCGGATCTCACAGTCGCGCTCTCACACGGCAATGGGTTCACGCAGGGACAGGTGGGTGCGACTTACAAGGCTGTGGTGACCAACATCGGAGCCATTGCGAGCAGCGGCGCGGTGGGATTGACGATCTCGCTGCCCTCCGGTTTTTCGGCGACCGCGATCTCAGGTGGAGGATGGACCTGCGTCCTTGTTTCGGTTACCTGCACACGGTCAGACTCATTGGCGGCGAACTCCAGCTACCCTGCGGTAACCGTCACGGTGAACGTCAGCAACACGCCGGGGAGCGTCACCGCGGAGGCGACGGTTTCCGGCGGGAATGACGGAAACCCCTCCAACAATACGGCCACGGACACAACCAACGTCCGTTATGCGACGACTGTGTCCCTCAACTCATCTCCCGATCCCTCCACGCTTGGACAAGCGGTGACGCTAACCGCAACCGTTGGCGATGGCACGGGGAACGTGACGTTTTATGACGGAACCACCGTGCTCGGCATCGCGACGATCGTGGGCAATCAGGCGACCTGCACAACAAGTCTTCTTGCAAGCGGTTCCAGGGCGTTGACCGCTCGCTACGACGGCGATTCGAACTATGGACCCGTTCTCTCTGCGGTTCGAATACAAACGGTAAATGCCGTTTCCGCCAATGGAGCGCTGCCCCGCACGAGCTATGCGGTTGGTTCCAACGTTGATGCCTATGCCGTGGCCGTTGCGGATGTTAACAATGACGGCAAGCCAGACATCGTCGCGTCGACCTCCTCGGGGATCAGTGTTCTGCTGGGGAATGGCGACGGCACGTTTCAGCCGGCCGCAAGTGCCGTGCAGAATACATCCGGCCCTTATGGACTGGCAGTTGGGGACATGAATGGCGACGGCAAAGCCGACGTGGTTTTCTTCAGTAGCTCTACTACGGTGTCTCTCGCCCTCGGCAATGGCGATGGTACGTTCCAAACTGCCACGTCCATTGGGAACTCCTCGTCCGCGTTTTCTCAGAACGGGGTTGCTGTGGGAGATTTCAATCGCGATGGATTCGCTGATGTCCTGGTAACGACCGGTCAAGGAGTCACATTCTACGCAGGCAACGGCGATGGAACCTTCCAGCCGGCGGCGCTAACTGCGATCACTGGCGGGGTTGGCGCACCCTTGACATCTATGGTCGATATGAACGGGGGTGGCATCCTCGATATCGCAGCAAGCAACGGTTCAGATCCCTCGAGCGTGTTCGTGTATCTGGGGGTGGGAGACGGCACGTTTCAGTCGACACCGATCAGCCACAGCAGTCCAGCCGCCTACCCCGACGCCGCCACCGCCGCGGACTTCAACGGCGATGGCAAGCCAGATATCGTGCAACTCTATTGGGTCGCTACAGAGACCTTCCTCGGGAATTGCCTCCGGGACAGCAAGGCACGAGCGGCGCGGCGCCACTTGCGCTCGCGCCGCAGGCGCCGGGCTCCTGCTCACCGGTCCAGGTTCAGCCAACTTCACTGACCACGCCTGGCAGTAGCGTGACCATCGGAGTGGCCGCATCGCTGCAAGTGCGGGCCGTAGATAACTGCGGAAATCTGATCACTTCATCGAACGGAGCAGTCGCCGCCACCTTCAACAACGGAGGTGGTTCGGTGAACCTGGTACACGAAGGCGGTGGGAACTGGAGTGGCACCTGGACGCCCCGCAACGGCGGCGCTTCGCAAGTGCAGATTACGTACAAAGCATTCGAGGGGTCCGGAACCACGATTGTTTCCGGCGCTGCGAACCTCACTGTTCTGTTGCAACCCGCGAACGGAACGCCCTTGACTGCTGGAACAGCAAACGCGGCGAGCGGTTTGTCCGCTTTTGTCTCCCCAGGTGGCTTGGTCTCGATCTACGGCCAGCAACTTTCGGACCAGGCGGTGACAAGCGGGACTGCGCCATTTCCGACGAACGTGAACGGAACGCAGGTGCTGCTGGGCGGTGTGGCCTTGCCTCTGCGTTACGTCAGTGGGCAACAGATCAACGCACAGGTGCCCTTTGAGCTAGTGTAGTGTCCAACAAATAGCTGGACAATCAGGCTGGGGAAGCCGGATAAGGGGGCATGCCTCGTTCGGGGACTCCGCTGGTGTTTTCGGAGGATCAACAGAATCAGATCGAGCAGTGGCTGGCAGCGATGGGTACCCCGCAACAGGTTGCCTTGCGGTGCCGCATTGTACTGGCACTGGCGCGCGGAGAATCCGAGGCATCGGTTGCCGCCGGGCTGAAGATAAATCGCAAAACCGTCCGCCTGTGGCGAGAGCGTTTCGCCGAAGAAGGACTGCAGGGTTTGTGGGAAATCGCGCCGGGGCGCGGCCGCAAAGCGACTTATGGCCCGGATCGGGTCAAGGCAGTTCTGGATGCGACCCTGCAATCGAAGCCGAAGGGCCAGACGCACTGGAGCTGCCGCCTCATGGCAGCCAGTCAGGGCATCAGCAAGTCAACTGTCAGCAATCTTTGGAAGAGCCATAACATCAAGCCCCATCGCACAAAGACGTTCAAGCTGTCACGCGATCCGAAGTTTCTCGAAAAACTGACCGACGTAGTTGGTCTCTATCTCAATCCGCCCGACAAAGCCATCGTTCTTTGCGTCGATGAAAAGAGCCAGATTCAGGCGCTGAACCGCACTCAACCCGGTCTGCCTCTGAAGAAGGGCCGCTGCGGAACCATGACGCACGATTACAAACGCAACGGGACGACCACTCTGTTCGCCGCTCTCGATCTGCTGCAGGGGAAAGTCATCGGCGATTTTTACAAACGGCACAGACACCAGGAGTTCCTGAAGTTTCTCCGGCGGATTGATCGCGAATTCACGGGCGGCGATGCCTTACACGTTGTCATGGACAACTACGGCACTCACGGCACAGCGGAGGTGAAAACCTGGCTGCAGAAACATCCTCGCTTTGTGATCCACTACGTCCCAACCAGTTGCAGTTGGTTGAACCTGATTGAACGGTGGTTCGCTGAACTAACCAACAAACGCATCCGCCGCGATTCTTTCTTCAGCGTCGACGAACTCATCGCCGCAATCAACGACTTCCTGGCAACGTGGAACGAAAATCCGAAGCCTTTCGTCTGGACCGCGACGGTCGACTCCATCGTCTCCAAGCTTGCCCGTTGCCGCCAAACCCTCGAACAGATCCAGCCCGGTTGTACTGCCCCGAAACGCCGCAAACGCCTGTCCAGTTAATTCGTGGACACTACACTAGGGACCAACGGGATCAATGCGCAGCAGCAATTGATCGTCCACAACGGAAGCGCTTTGTCGGTGCCTCAGGGCTTGCTGGTGGCAGCCTCGCAGCCTGGCATCTACACGCAGGATCAGAGTGGCTCCGGGCCGGGCGTAATCGTGGACTTCAACACCGGTGAAGAGGTCACTCCGCAGTATCCTGCAAATCCCGGTGATACCTTGACAATCTATTGCACCGGCCTAGGACCTGTGAATCCGCCGGTTGAGACCGGGATGCTGGCGCCGACCTCGGAGCCGTTTGCCCGCACCGCAACTCCCGTCACCGTCACGATCGGCGGCGTGAATGCTCAGGTGGAGTTCGCGGGACTAGCGCCGGGAACTCCGGACCTGTACCAGGTAAACGCGGTGGTGCCACTCGGCGTCCAGCCCGGCTCAGCAGTTCCGATGGTGCTGAGCGTTGCGGGTCAAAGCAGCCCTCCCGTGGTTACGATCGCGATACAGTAACGTGATCGCACCGCTGTTCGGTAATGGTGACGGCAGTTTCCAGTCGCCCATTTTTCACGGCGCCGGTTCCGGGCCGGGCCTTTTTGGGTTCCTCTCCGAAAAGTGTAATTGCGGTTGAAGCCCCTTGCCTGGAAGGAGATGCCGGTTGGCGGGCAGTTGAGCAGCACCTCGGCCCGTTTCTATCCTTCGAAGTTGTTCGCCAGAACACGACGAAGGAAAGGGACCGAGGTGCTCATAGAAACATTTATCAGAAAACAACTGCGCCTGAAAGCACACACCGTGACCAGGGTTGAAGAGACCGATGAGTTCATGGTTGTGTACATTGATCGCCTGGGCCGGCGTCTGCTTCGCTGCGGCGTGTGCCGGCAGCGCTGCCAGGAGGTTCATGACCTCAGGAGCGAACGGGAATGGCGAGATTTGTCCATGCGGAAGCTGCCGTTGAAACTGTGTTATCGTCCGCGGCGGGTCGAGTGCCCGCGCTGCGGGGTGCGGGTGGAGGATTTTCCCTGGGCCGAGCCGTGGGCCCGTGTGACCACGGCTCTGGCGAATGCGGTGGCCACACTGGCGCGCGAGTTGAGCTGGCAGGGGACGGCGCGCCAGTACCAACTGAACTGGAAGAGCGTGGCGACGATTGTGAAGCGGGCGGTGGAATACGGCTTGCGACACCGGGCGCGGCCGCCGGTGCATGCCATCGGTATGGATGAGGTGAGCCGGCGTAAAGGGCAGGTGTATCTCACCGTGGTCTACGATCTGGAACGCCGCGTGTTGCTGTGGGTGGGGGAAGATCGAACCGAGGAAGCCGTAAAGAAGTTTTTCACCGAAGCGATGGGCCATCGGCGCTGCCGGACCCTCCAGGTGGTCTGCATGGACATGTGGGCGGCCTATGCAAAGCTGGTCCGCGAACACGCCCCCAACGCACAAATCCTGTTCGACCGCTTCCATATCGTCAAGCATCTGAACGAAGCCGTGGAGGAAGTCCGGCGCAGTGAGATGCGCCGTTTGAGCGCCAAGGAGCAAGTGCCCTTCAAGCGCAGCCGCTGGCTGCTGCTGAAGAATCCCTGGAATCTGACCTCCGATCAGAAAGAGCGTTTATCCACGCTGGTGCGCTGGAACACGCCCATCGTCCGCGCCTACTATCTGAAAGAATCCTTCCAGCTTTTCTGGGAATACCGGCGCTCATCCCGTGCCGAACAGCACCTTCAGAAGTGGATCACCTCAGCCATGCGGTCGCGCCTCGAACCTTTCAAGAAATTCGTGCGGCTGCTGCGCGGCCACCTGGACGGAATCCTGCCCTGGACTGAACTGCGTCTCTCCAACGGCGCGGTCGAAGGCATGAATAACAAGATCAAGTCGGTCAGCCATCGCTCTTTCGGATTTCGCAGCGCCAAAAACTTCATCGCTGCTATCTATCACTGCTGCGCCCGCTTGCCGCTCCCCGTCGAACGCTAATTACACTTTTGGGACAGGAGCCCCTTTTTGGTTTCGTCAGACGTCAACCGGGACGGCCGACTACGGGAATGTTCGGGCTCGACGTGAACAACCATGGAAGCGATGACTCCGGGATCGATCGCACCTTTTCGTGGTCGCCGCATCCTGCGTTGGGCAGTCGCAACAGTCTGGGCTACTCGACTTGCTCACTGAGGCCGAGCTCCGCACAGCAGGTCTGAATAAACTTGACGCCGCAGGAACTCGAATCGTTGAATGCCAGCATAATGAGAATCGTTGGCGCTCAGGGGAGGACAGAGAAAACAACCGTGCGCACGACTAGCAGCGCGTCTGGCGATTCGGAGTTTTTCGATTCCCGAGGTGCTGCGGTGGCGCATTTCGACGACGAGACCATGTATTTGTGGTCCGGTGAGCCTGTTGCCCATAGGGACGAAGATAGTCTGTTTGGCTTTAGCGGAAGTCACCTAGGCTGGCTCCATGACGGAGGAGTCTACGACCATGACGGGAATATCGTCGCGGCGGTGACGGACCGGTTTAGAGATCCCGTTCAGACAGCGCCTTTTAGGGGTCAAAGAGCTGAAGCCACTGAAGGGCCTCAGGGAACTGAAGGCCGTTAAGACCTCTATTTGGTGTCATCTGGTCACGTGTTCCCGCTCGTTCGCTTTTCCTGCAAGGGATCAAATAAGAGAACCGAGCGTCCTCCAACGGTTCCGCGACTTGACAGGGTTGCACCGGTTGCTCTTGAGTACTCCTTACCTGATAAGGCCGTGAGCGATCGTTGTTAGCCAGGGAATCGCCGTGATATTCCGCATTGCACTCCCGATAGAATGCTTTTCATTACGCCAAATTAGGACTTGTCGCCGCGCGCTCCCTGGGTTCCGATATTGGCAATTGTCAGGCAAGTCGGGGCCTCGTTCCGAGCAACAACAACGTGGCAGCGGTATCGGCGGCGGCTTCAGGAGGCGCTGGAGCAGTGCGTAACTCCGGATCATCGCTCTTGGTCAGAAGGGCGCCGATAAACAAGCCCAGCCCGATGATCATGCCGGCAGTTGGGAAATGATTCAGTAGAAGGTGAACGTGGGTCCAGTCCATTTATGACTCTGTACAAACGTTGGCCGCGGACTCGATTCCCAAGGCCGCGGCCACAGTCAAGCGAGGTCTTCTTTGCCGGGTTAGTGTCGAAGCTGAGTGGAGACGTTCCCCTCCTCATACACCTCGCAATATGCGCGCTCATGGATTACTCGCGGTGCGCCAGCGCCCACCCGCAGAATTTTGTCCGGCATCACCCATGGTTCGATCAGGTCGTCCGGGTCCTCAATGGTCATCTGGTAAAGAATCTGATCGCCCTTCCGCGTCAGCTTCTCGATGGTGTGCATGTCGGCGGAATGAAGCAAGCCGCCGCGTCCGAACCAGGTTGTATCGACGAAGTTGGTGGAATCGATCACCAGCGTGTCGCCCTCCCATTTACCGATCGAAAGCCCCATGTAGTAGGCTTCGACCGTGTTGGGGCGCGCTCGGCCGTCGGTGGGGATGTCGCGGAATTCCATGTTTCCACCGCCGTAATCGCTTGTTGTATAAAAAAAGATGATGTCGGTCGCCGACTGGATAATGCGCGCCGGTGTACCCTCCCGCGGGACTCCCAGCGGCTGACAGGTCATCACCGGATCATCTTTATTGGTCCATTGGTCGAGCTCCTGGATTTTGTCCCAGAGCTCGGGTTTGTAATTCGGACGACTCGGCCCAAACCGCGAGGGCGAGATCCACTCATAATCCACCCAGAAGTTGTCCATTGGGACTCTGCAGCCGACGTCGGGGTTGATTCCCCCACCCTTCACCTGCGTTGGACCACATCGGCGGCTGCCACCACCCGCAATTGGACCTTGGGGGCCACTCCAGTTTCCTGTCATGTCCGGATGGCCGTCGGCCAGCCGCGGGGTTGCGACGGCTGCTGCAGTCTGCGCCGCCGGTGCCGGTGTGCCGGCATTCAGAGTCCAGTTGAGAGGCTGATTCGTCGGCTTGATCGCCGCCTTGACGCTTGCTGGAACCGGCATCACGACATACATCTGTGCGGTTTCCGTCAGCGTCGTCGTAATGTCGCGGACGACGGCGCCGTTCTGCTTCTCGGTCATCCTGCCCGCGTAGAACGCCTCCGCCGGGTTGAGCGGATTGTTCCAATCTTTATAATCGCTGTAAGTGAACTCGTAAGTGTTCGCGCCATTTTTCACCACGACGCGTTCGGCCATGAACTTGTCGTTGAGCGTCGCGGTCGCGATCGCATTGGGGACACCCGGAATCGGGAACGTCACGACGGGCTTGTTGCCTTCCCACGCGACGGAGGTTTTCCCGGCCTTCGAGACGTCAGCAGGCACCTGTTGCGGCCTGGGCGCCATTTCCGGTGGATCACTGATCCCCGCCATCGCGCCCTTGAACGCACCCTGCGGACTTGCCCACAGGCGAATCATCCGTTCCTCTACAGTTGCGGGCATCGGCGTCGCCTTGCCTTTACCGGGGACGAGTTCGGCGCCAGGAATGTCTTCGTTCCAGGCATACGCTCCACTGAGGACTTCGACATTGGAGCACGCTTGGCCATTGGGCCGAGTGCCCGTGTACTGAATCCGCTCGCCTGACGTCTGATAGCTGATGCTGGTTCGATACTTCGTTACATTGCAGGGCTGTCCGCCCACTTGAACGGTGCCCTTGCCCTGGTATTCCAGCGACATAATCAGGTCTCGTTCCTGGTCGCTCCGGAGCATGCCCATATACCAGGCCCAGTTGAAAAGGACTGCTTTCAGGTCCTTCGCACCGGCTGCAGGGGTGTACTGCGGCCCGCCGCGTCCGCGTCCGCCGCCACGCCCTCCGCCGCCCGCACGCCCACCGCCAGCACCTCCCCGAGCACCGGCAGCACCCTGAGGCCCAGCCGCTTGACCGCTCGCGGGCGCCTGCGCGTTCGCTGTCGCGATCAAACCGATGGTGAGAATAGCCCCGATCGCGGCTCGCGTAAAAATAATTCTTCGAGAGGTCATAATGTTCTCCTGTCGTCCAAAACGTCTTCTCAATCCTGGCTGCGTTAATCGTTCGGGCCGCCGCCGGAGACCACGATGGTGTGTCCGTCAGCGTAAGTGATCGACTTCAAGAAACCGATCGGATGGCCGTCTTTGGCGGGAATGCACTTCACGGTAACAGCATCCCCGGTGTGGAGGGCGTTCGGTCCGATTTTGCCGACGCCTTTTTGAGCGAGCGCGGTGGCCGAGCCGAGCGTCAATACCCACTCCGAGGTCGAGCCGTCCACATTCTTCACCACCACCGACAGCGAGCCGTGGGGATTGGTGAACTGCACTTTGTCGACCGTGCCCGACAATTCCTTCTCGGCCTTCATGTCGTAGACGCCAGCCAGAGAATGATGCGCCTGCAACAGGCCAGCGGCTAACAACCATCCGCAGACAAAGGCCACACGACCGAGTGCTCGCTTGGCCATTTTATGCACCTCCTCAAGTGCCATCGGCTCAAGATCGTATCAGATCACGCACGCGGCGTAAACCCTAGCCAGAATTTCCATCGCCCCCTGCGAGAGCGACATAGAGCGGGGCCATGTATCCCTCCGGCCTCGTCCTCGTCGACACCCCTCGCAACCACAAGCTTCGTGCGCGGCAAAATCGACGCGGTCCACCGCGAGACGGGTTGTGCGCGCCCCCCTCGGAAAAGGCTATGGACTTATGCCGCGACAGCCACTTCCCCCGTGCCAAACAGCCTGGGTGATACAGTGATAGCCGTGACGGTAAACCGCACATTGCGCACCGCAGCGGCCGTGCTGCTCTTTACGGCGATTCGCGCTTCCGCCCATCACTCATTCGCCGCTGAGTACGACGAGAACAAGCTGATCACGGTCTCCGGCTCTGTGTCCAAGTTCGAATGGATAAACCCGCATGCGCTGCTCACCGTCGACGGAACGATTGCAGCGGGTAAGGCAGGAAGCTGGAAGTTCGAAATGGGCAGCCCCGGCAGCCTGGAGAGCCTGGGATGGAAAAAGACGGATTTGAAGACCGGCGACCGGATCACCGTGGAGGGCTACGCCGCGAAGGACGGAAGCAACCTGGCTAACGCCCGCATGGTGAAGTTGGCGGATGGGCGGAAACTCTTCGGCGGTTCGCAATGCACCCCAGGTAACCCCTTGCGGTTTCCAATCCCAGGTAACCCGTTCAGGTAAGCTCCGCGCTCACGCCTCGCGCGAGTGAGTTCCGATTTGACCTAGGGTCCGCCGAAAGGCGCCGTGGTGTAAAACACCCGCCCAGTGTCGTAGATCCTTCGAAGGAGCTCCCCGGTTTGTGGCCCAAGCGCCTCAATCACCATGGAGCGGACACGCCGCTCCATATCAATTCTCGGTCGGCTGCCGCTCGACATGATCGATTACCAGAACGGGAGCGGGTCTCTTCTCCAACTCTAGCTTCAATCCCAGTTGCCTACTGACGGCGTCGGGAAGCGAAAGCGCGCCATTCGGATCGGAGGCGCCGCCAGCGCCGGGTTGCGCGGGAGCCTGCCCGGGAGCCCGGAGGCCATTTTGCAGAATACCGATTGCGCTAAAACTCACCGTGAAATCGTAGGCGTCGGTCAAACCAGTTTTGTCCAGCACGGCGGCGTGTACGTATCCGTCCGCGAGTTGAGGAAGCCGGTCCGCAAACTGCGCCATCGTCATGTTCCGGCAGTAAAGCAGTCGCGAAAGCACTGGATTCGCGACTCTGGGATCTTTTCCCTCAGGACCAGGGCCCTCATTGCAAGCGGTGCGCGTCGCAGGATCGGCTTTAGCCATCTTCGGCTTCACCGAGGACAACGTGTAAGCCGGGACCACCCGGTCTTCGAAGTGCATCTTCAGCCCAAAGCGATCCTCCAGCAGCTTCCCGATCGCCTTATTTCGCGTCTTCGGGTCGGCCTGCGCGGGCTGCCCCGGGTCGGTTGAAATCATTTTCCCGGTGATGTCCCAACGGTCCTCGTCCATGAACTTTGGGGCGCCCTGGATCATATCGGGAAAGATGTCGTAGATCTGTTGGATCAGGAAGTTGAGCGTGGCGCCCTGGATATTAATTTGGCCGCTGGGAAGGATCTGCAGCCGGATGCCCTTAAAATCCGGATTCGTGGGCTTAATCACGGCGAGGTCGAATTCTGTGGCCGGAGGCGGCGGAAGGAACTTCGAAATGTCCGCGGCGTTCGGCGTCGGCGTTTCATTTACGCTGTCGACGAAAAGGACAGGTACCGGGATCTTGCCCGCCTCGAGCTTGAGTCCGAGCTGCTTATCGAGCGCGTCGAAGGTGCTGATGCCGTCCGCTCCGGCGCGCGCGAGCAGACCGGTTGGGGTCCACTTGATCGTGAAATCCCATTTGCCATCGAGACCGGTCTTATTCAACCCGTTGCCGGGTGTGTTGAGGCTCGCCACCTGGCCGGCAATGCGCTGCCAAATCGTCCATAGAGATGCTGTGGCAGTCGATTACTTGTTGCGGAATCGCATCCGGGGAGGGAGGCGGCGTCTGCGGTTGCCCCTGGCAACTCGTGGGAGCGGAGGCGTCCGCGGCCAGCTTCATCTTGGGCTTGCCGCTGCCGAGCGAGAGCACGAACCCCGGCAGCTCCTTCGAATCCTTGTGGAGCTTAAGACTGAACCGCTCCGCTAGCAGCGTCTGAAGCATCAATTGCGCTTCCTGTGGAGTGCTACCCGAGGGAGCCCTCGCCGACACGTCGAAACGATCTGTGTCGAGCCAGTTTGGCCCGCCCAGGATCTTATCGTTGTCGATATTGTAGACGAGGCTGATCAAATCCACCATGGTCGCCTGGCGCACCAGATAACGAGTGCCGCGCAAACCGCCGGCGGCCATAGACGGCATCCGGCTCTTGGCGCTGACGTGCACATCGGCGGCTACAAACGCGGACGCGGAGGTTCCGGAGGCGGTGATTCCGGCCTGTCCGAATACCGCCCCCGAAAATAGTGCGACGAAACCTACACCTGCGAATGCTCGGATCATCGTTCCTATCCTTTCGTTCGAATTGAGTTCACGTCGGACGCCATGCCAAACCTCCTATTTGACCGTGAGAATGCCAGGGAGAAGCCCGTTGGACGCCTCGGACGGTTGCCCCGGGGCAAGCCGGAACTACAAGTGGAGACGCGCGAACCGGGAAATCGTTGGGTTGCCTCTATGAGATTGCCGGAGACGGCCGCAAGGGTTCCAATTTATAAGCGATGCAACAGAAAAACCCTCGCGGACCGCGACGCGAAGGCACGGGGAGGAGTCCGACCCTCCGCTGGCGCTTTGTGCCTGTTGTCTGCCATTGAACAAAGCCTTCGGAAGGAAATGCGCGAGATCATGGTTCTGGATGAAGTAGCGAGCCAAGGCGGAGTCCAAGCCGCCGGGGTGAAAACCTGCCCCAGCTTCATTGCACCCTCTTCTTCACCAGAGCGCCCCGGCAGCGACCAAGAAACGAAATGCGGCACGGGAAGTCCGAATTTAACGAAATGACCGAATCGGGTTGACACTGGACGGAGTTAGGGCCGAACAATTTATCCCGCTTGGGCAGGTTGGGTGGCTGACGGAACGGCTTTCGCGGGTCGTGGTTGCAAGGACGGCGTCTTCGGTTTGCTGGAGTGAGGTCGCGAGGGCCGATCTAGAAACGCGGCGGACGATCGGCTCGACGAACCAACGTAGCGCGGACGGAATATCCCGGCTAAGCGCCACGGCCTCTACTTCGAGGTACACTCCTCTATCACGCTCCTCAAACCGCGCGACGCTGTAGAGCCGCCATATTATGCCGGTGCCCTGATTCTCCGGCAGGGTCCGCTGGGATGAACTGCCGAAATCGGCAATCTCCTGAACTCGAGTGGTCTTGGTGACGCTGTACCAGCGGTGATCGTCAACGCGGGTGTAGGAGGACCGGTAATCGGCATCAAGTGCGGCCTTCGTAAACAGAGACTTGTTCATCAGGAGTAGCGAGAAACGGTCCTGCCATTGGCCAGCGTCCGTCGGTTTGGAGTCAACGACGTTCGGTCGATAGATATCTTTGTACTGCTCGTAGCGCCGGACGACATGCAGAACGTCGATTAGCGTCACGCCGGGTATGAAAATCGCGCCCCTCCAATCGTGAATGAGCCCAGACGAAACCCTAATGGGAACACCCGGTCCGGCGGGCGACACCGCAATCCCTCCGTCTTTCAATCTGGCGGCCTCACCGGGGATCGTGTCGAGGGAAAGAAACGGCTTTCCGCCGGCAAGATTTGTCAGATTCCGAGCGTCTACCGCCTTGACGTATCGCTCCCATACTTGAACAGTTTCCGGGCTAAGATCCGCCGCGAGGGTCCGCGCTGGTGCAAGCAGCGAAACCAACGCAATGAAAAAGGCCACAAATACGGGGCGCCAGGTCTGACTTCGCGCAGTCTCCGCTATCTGCGCGGGACTTTGCCGCGTGATCGATGCAAGGATAGTTTTCGCGATCGGCAATTTTGCAACCAGCTGAGCTCCGTCGACGTACCAACCGCGCAGCATCGCGCGCCCCTCAGTATCGACGCCGGTTACATAGCTGAGGTCAATAATCAGTGACCGACCACGCGCAGTTGACGACGCTGTGCGTCTGGCCTGCTCCAACTCGCGAGCGGCCCGATCCGACAGGTGGCCGGCGAGCTCGAAGCTGATAGCGTCCGGCCCGTCGTGCATGTAGTAACGAAATTCCTTGTTCATGGTTCGATCGACCTCGCGAGGGAATTGAAGCGGCGGAGGCGCAAGGCCTACCGCCGCCGGGGATTGGTGCTTCAGGTTAGAAGCGGTAGCCGAAGCCAATCGATGGCTCGGCGCGATGCGCGACACGATCCAGACCATTCAAGCCCGACAAGTCAAAGGTCGGAGAGTTGTAGACCAGTCCGCGATACTCAGCGCGCACGAATACATGCTGCGAGAGCCTAAAATCAGCGCCAGCCCCGTAAACGAAGGCGGCCCTCCCTTGAGCGCTTGCGCCGGCGAAATTCTTCGGATCGAAGGCCAGGCCGCCGGCGCCTGCAAGCACGAACGGCGACCAGTGCCGCTGCGGAAGGCGAAACACGTAGGCTGCGGAGCCTTCGTGCGAATAGCTGGCCACCCCTTGCCCCGAATAGCTCTGTGTATTGAGCGAATATCCGTAGTTCAGTTCGACGCCGTTGTTTCTATTAAAAAAGAAGCGATAGCTCGCCAGCACGCCACCGCTGTTAGAGGCGCTCTGTTCAACTCCGTTTTGGGTCGTGCCCTTGACGAAGCTTCCGAACGCTTGAACCGCCACATCATTCTTGTAGGTCGCCTCTTCCTGCGCAAAAGCAGAGGTGGAAATCAATGTGGCCACGATCACCGCACCAGCGAATTTCATTCTCAACATAAATGTTTTCCTTTTCTCCTTTATTCGACTGTGCCCCTGGCACTCTAACCTGATGAAATGCACTCTGAGGGCCATCCACTCTTTGTGGCTTTTCAATGCGCTAGGCCGCGCTTACTGAGAGCACTTGACGGGGCTCCGGCAGATGCCGGCCCTTCGGCAGCGAGTTCGCGCGCGACGCATCTCGCCGAAAACCGCCGCTCAAAGAAATCAGGCTGGGTGCCGTTATCGGCAGCCAGCCTGTCCACGAATTTCAAGGAGCCTTTCGGTTTCGTGGGGCCAAAGGGCTTGATGTCGGAAATACGAAAGTTCGGGAGCGGATTCGCCTGCGTCTACTGCCATCCACCCCCAAGCGATTTGTAGAGATCCACCACGCTGAGCAACTCATTCAGTTGAATCTGCGACAACGTTAGTTGCGCTTGAAACAGATCCCTATCGGCGTCAAGCGCATTGAGCAGCGTGTCCACGCCGCCCTGATAACGCAGGTACGCCAGCCGGGTACGATCACGGAGCGCTTCAACCAGAGCTTCCTGCTCGATCCGGCTCTCCCTGACTCTTTGATGTGCGATCAAGGCGTTCGATACTTCGGTAAACGCGGTTTGGATCGTCTTCTCATATGCAATGAGAGCGCCCTGCTGTTGCGCTTCGGCGAGACGAACCGTTGACTTGAGCCGGCCGGCGGTGAAGATTGGCTGAGTGATCTGCGGTATGAAACCCCACGCGCTGTGCGGCCCGTTGAAGAGGCTCGCCAGTTGGGTGCTCTGACCGCCGAGGAATCCGCTCAGGCTGATTTGCGGGAAGTAAGCGGCTTTGGCAACGCCGATATTCGCGTTCGCCGCGATCAAATTCTGCTCGGCGGCGCGGATGTCGGGACGCCGTTCGAGCAGCGCGGAGGGGAGGCCCGTGGGCACCTCCGGCGGAACCTGCTGCCCGGTCAGGCCGCGGCCTCGCTCTATCGTGCCGGGGTTCCGCGCCAGCAACAGACTGATCTGATTTTCGGTCTGTTCGATTTGCTGCTGCAGAGCCGGGATCGTCTCGGACGCCGTGTATACCAATTGCTCGCCTTGCCGGCGGTCGAGCAGCGTAGCAACGCCTCCGCCTTGGCGCGACTCAATCAGATCCAGAGATTCGCGCCGGGAGCTTAGCGTGCGACGCGAGATATCCATCTCCGCATCCAGTTCGCGCAGCGTGAAGTAGTCGGTGGCGACATCGGCAACCAAGGTCGTAATCACCGCTTTTCGATTCTCTTCCGCGCTGAGCAGATTGGCGCGCGCAGCTTCGGTGGCGCGCCGCAGCCGGCCCCAGATATCGACTTCGAACGAAAGGAGACCAAGCGAAGCCTCTCCCCAGTTGCGATTCTGCGACGGCACAAACGTGGCGGGCAAGGGCAACGATCCGTCGCGCGAAAGCCGGGTAAGCTCCAGGTCGCCGCTGGCATTCACATTCGGAAGCTGATTCGACCGGGTGATGCCGAGATTTGCGCGCGCTGCCTCGACATTGGCGACCGCGCTTCGCAGATCGTAATTCTGCGCCAGCGCGGTCCGAATCAGATCTTGCAACTTCTCGTCTTGGAAGACCTCGAACCACTTGAGCTCGGCAAGAGACGCCGCTTTTTCTGGGGATAAGGGTTCCGGCGCTCGAAAGGTTTCCGGGACTTGAATCGGTGGCCGATGATAGTTCGGCCCAACCGTGCAAGCGGTCGAAAAGACCGCTAGAAATAGAACAGCGCGTCTCATGTTAGTCTCCTTGCACGGGAGCAGGGGTCAATTCCGGGGTGTGCCTGCCAGCCTGCGAAAGCCGCTCCACCAGATAGAAGATCGCAGGGATGAAGAAGATGCCGATGGCGCTCGCCGCCAGCATTCCGCCGATCACGGTCGTGCCCATGATCTGGCGTCCAACCGCGCCGGCGCCGGAAGCCGCCCACAGGGGGACGCATCCGAGAATGAAGGCGAACGAAGTCATCAAGATCGGGCGTAAGCGCAATCGCGCTCCTTCAAGCGCGGCGTCAACCAGATTCATACCGTCTTCGTACTTGTCCTTGGCGAACTCGACAATCAGGATCGCGTTCTTGGCCGCCAAGCCGATCAGCATCACCAATCCGATTTGCGAGTACACGTCGCCTTCGATCTGCACCATATACGCCGGCTCAAAGTAGCCCAGCACGAGTCGCCGCAACCACAGAATGAAAAAAGCGCCGAACACCGCGACCGGAGTGCTCAGAAGGACGCTGAACGGGAGCGACCAGCTTTCGTACAGCGCGGCCAGAATCAGGAACACGAACAACAGCGAGAACGCGAAGATCACCCAGGATGGAACGCCTTGCTCCGCTTTCTTTTCCTGGAACGACATACCCATGTAGTCATAGCCCATCTCGCGAGGCATGGTCTGAGCGAATGTCTCCTCCAACGCCCGAGTCGCCTGCTGGGAGCTGTACCCCGGGGCGGCGTTACCGAAAATCTGGGCGGATCGATACAAGTTGTAACGCATCGTAAATTCGGGCCCGGAACGCGGTTCGTAGCGAACCAACGACGACAGCGGAACCATGGCGTTCTGGTTATTCCGCACGTAGAAATCACTCAGGCTATCGAGGTTCCTGCGATAGTCATCTTCCGCTTCGACATAGACCTGCCATTGCCGTCCAAAGCGGTTGAAGTAGTTCACAAACAGGCCGCCCATGAAGGTCTGAATTGTACGATAGACATCGCTGAGCGGCACGCCCTGTTTCAGCGCTTTTTCGCGATCGACCTCCACGAACTGCTGTGGAACGGCCGGGAGAAACGTGCTGACCATTCCAGCCAGTTCCTTGCGCTTTTGCGCCGCGGCCATGAACTTGTTCAGATTGTCTGCGAGAAACTGGACATCCTTGCCGGAGCGGTCCTCGAGTACAAAGGTAAATCCGCCGGAGGTCCCCACACCGGGAATCGCTGGAGGTGGAAAGCTCACAGCGAATCCGTCAGGAAGCTTCGATAGCTCCTGGTTTACGTGCTGCAAGATCTGCTGATACTGTTCATCACGGCCCTTCCGTTCGCCCCAGTCCTTGAGCGTGACGAAGAAAAAGCCGTTGTAGGTAGTCCGAACGAAGCTCAGCAAGCTGAAACCTGCCACCGTGGTGGTGTATTGCACTCCGGGGGTGTCCGCCAAAATCTTTTCGACCTTCGCAGCAGCCTCTTCGGTGCGTTCGATGGAGGAAGCATTGGGAAGTTGAAGATGCAGGAACATGTAGCCCTGATCTTCGTCGGGTAAAAAGCTGGTGGGAACCTTGCCTGCAAAGAACCACGCGGCGGCGCCGAAGACAGCGAGCAAAACCAAGGCAACGGCACTTTTACGAATCAAGGCGCCGGACCATCGGACATACTGATTCGTGGCGCTTCCAAACGCCCGGTTGAAGAAATCGAAGAATCTCGTCAGAGGTCCATGCCGATTCACCTTGGGACGCAGTAGCAGTGCGGATAAGGCCGGACTCAGCGTCAGGGCGTTGAAAGCCGAAAGGACCACGGAAATCGCGATCGTGACTGCGAACTGCTGATACAGACTTCCGGTAATGCCGGGCACAAAGGCGGTCGGAATGAATACGGCGGAAAGCACCAGAGCGATTCCGATCACCGGTCCCGAGATCTCACGCATCGCCTTCCGTGCCGCCTCCTTGGGCGAGAGCCCCTCCTCGATGTGCCGCTCTACGGCTTCAACCACCACAATTGCGTCGTCCACCACAAGTCCGATTGCCAGCACCAGTCCAAACAATGACAAGCGTGTTGATTGAGAAACCAAACGCCGGGAACAGAATAAACGTTCCGATCAGCGAGACCGGCACGGCCAGCAAAGGAATTAAGGTCGCGCGCCAGCCCTGCAAGAACAGATAGACCACAACCGTGACCAGTGCGATTGCGATCAGTAAGGTGACGACGATGTCCTTGATGCCCTCCGTGACCGATCGGGTGGTATCGAGCGAAACCACGTAATCCACGTCCTGCGGGAAGCGATGCTTTGCCTCAGCCATCAGCTTCTTTACTCCCTCTGCAGCCTGGACCGCGTTGGTCCCGGGAAGCTGGTAGATGGCCATGATCGCGCTCGGCTTGCCGTTCAACCGTCCGGTGATGCTGTAGTCCTGCGAGCCCAGCTCGGCGCGCGCAACATCCTTCACGCGGACCACGCCGCCGTCGGGCCTCTCACGAATCACAATGTCCTCGAACTCCTCAGGCGAAGTCAGCCGGCCCTGTGCGCGGACCGAGTACGTGTATTCCTGGCCCTTCGCCACCGGCGCTCCGCCGATCTGGCCGGCGGGATTGACGGTGTTTTGTGATTGAATCGCCGAGACGATTTCCGGGACGGTGATCCCGAGCTTCGCAAGTTGATCCGGTTTCACCCACAGCCGCATGGCGTACTGGCCCGCGCCGAAGACCTGCACGTTGCCAATGCCCGGAACACGGGTGAGCTGATCGTTCAGGTTGATGTAAGAGTAGTTGGCCAGAAACTGCGCGTCGTAGGTTCCATGCGGCGAGTACAGTCCGATGACCATCAACGGCGCCGTGACCGACTTTTGGACCGTGACGCCGTAATTCGTAACGTCCACCGGCAGTTGCGAAGCAGCCTGTGTTTCGCGCATTTGGGTGAGGATCTGGTCGGTATTTGGGTCCGTCTTTACATCGAAGTCCACGATCATGGTCATCTGCCCGTTCGCGGCGTTGAGTGAGTACATGTAGTTCAGATTGTCCACGCCGCTCATCTGCTGCTCAATCGGCGTTGCGACCGATTGCTCGACGGTTTGCGAATCCGCGCCGACATAGTTGGCCTGAATCTGTACTTCCGGAGGCGCAATGCTGGGGAACTGCGACACGGGAAGATTCACGATCGTGATCGCCCCGACGATGACCATCAAAATCGAGATGACCATCGCAACAATCGGCCGGTTGATGAAGAAGTTCGACATCCATTACCTTCCTTGTTCCGATGCTGTTTCCACGAACGGCTTGGGATTTACCTGGAGACCCGGACCAACCTTCATTGCGCCGTCGGCGACGACACGCTGCCCCGCCTTCAGGCCGCTGTTGATGACCCACATTGATCCGGCTCGATCGCCGACTTTCACATTCTCGATAGCGACTTTGTTGTCATCGCCCACGACAGCTACCTGATAATTACCCTGCAATTCCGTCACAGCGCGTTGCGGCACAAGCAAGGCGTCTTCCTGTGCTCCCACCATCGCCCGGACTTTGGCGTACTGGCCTGGCCGCAGAATGTTTCCTGGATTTGGGAACTGGCCGGTCAGGAGAATTGCCCCCGTGCTCTGATCAACCTGGCGATCGGCGAAGAGAAACCTGCCCTTATGTAAATAAGCCGTTCCGTCCGCGAGAATCAATTCCAGGTGCAGGCGGCTCAAATCATTTGCGGTCCGCCGGAACATCAGATACTCCTGCTCGCCGACCGTGAACTCGGCCTTAATCGGATCAAGGGTTGAGACCGTGGTGGTGGTCCCCGTGGACGAACTCACCAGGTTGCCGACCTGAACCTGTGCTTTGCCGGCAATTCCATCGATTGGCGAGGTCAGGTGCGTAAATCCAAGATTGACCCGTGCTGCCTCGACTCCGGCGCTCGCCGCCTCCACGGCCGCGCTGGCAGCCTGAATCTGGGCCTTCGCCGTTTCGATCTGCGCTTTTGCAGCGTCGACTTGCGCCTGGGCCGAAAGATTGTTCTGAGTTGCGTTATCCAAGTCCTGCTGGGTGATCGCCTGCTGCTTGGCGAGCGGAACATAGCGATCCACGTCAAGCTGCGTGCGGCGCTGATTGGCCTGCGCCTGTGCAAGCTGCGCCTGGGACTGAACCAGTTGCGCCTTCGCCTGAGCAAGCTGCCCGTTGGCCTGGGAAAGTTGTCCCTGGGCTTGATCGAAGGCGGCCTGAAATGGACGAGGGTCGATTTCAAACAGGAGCTGCCCCTTCCTGACAAAGGACCCTTCGGCATAGTTTTGCGTTAGCAGATAGCCCGTGACCTGAGCCCTGATCGCTGCGTTGACCATGCCGTCCAAAGTTCCGATCCATTCCCGGTAGATCGGGACATCCCTCTGTTCGACAGGGGCAACTTCCACCTCCGGTAAGGGCATCTGTGGTCCACTCGCGGATGCGCTGGTGCCAGAGCAACTGGATAACACCGGAATCATGATCGTGGCCAGAAATCCGGCGCTCCAGATGAGAATCTGGTTTTTGGATTTGCGTGTCATATTTCTCCTATTTCTAGAAACAATCGCCGTCACGGTCGAGGTGCGTCAGCGCTCTCCGGAGCGAGGGTCTCGCCTTGCTCCCAAGGTGGGCGAGAATGTGTTTCATGTCGACGCCGCGCGCGACGAAGCGCGCTCCGTCGGCTTTCATGGCCCGCAGGAGATCTTCTCCCTGCTCATCGATCCAGACCACGCCCGTCAAGTCAACCACATTCGTCTTATTCGATCGACAGTCACTCCGCTCCCAGGCCGAGCGGAGCTCGGCGACCCACGGCCCGCTGAGCCGGCCGCACAAAGTCCATCTCTGGTTGCCTGCCGTATCGTCGTGGGTGATCTTCAGCATCGAGCCATCCTCGCGATACCCAGATGGCATTCGCATGGCCGTTCCTCGTACAGAGCGATTTAGTTGTAGGGGAAGGAGAAGGAACCGCGGGCGGTGGGACGCTGCCGGAATTCGATTACCGCAAGTACGGCAGGTGCCGGCTTACCGGCACCTATGAGCTCGCGGCGCCACGGGAAATCCGAATCCCGAGTCTCTGCATGCGGGTTTGAAGCGTCGAGCGTTTCATGCCGAGCATTGCCGCAGCCCCCTTGGGCCCGGCGATGATCCAGTTCGCCCGTTCCAGCGCAGCCACGATCTGTTTCCGTTCTGTCTCTTCAAGAAGGCTGCGCATATCACGCGAGTCTTCGAAGGAAGGAGGAGCATCGACGACGGGTTGCCTCGCCTCTGGAGCCTTCGGCTGAGGAAGGCGATTCTGCAAGTCCGTCAGAGATACTCTCAAGATCTCCCCGGACGACACGATCACGGCTCGCTCGATTACGTTTTGCAGTTCGCGGATGTTTCCTGGCCAGTCGTATCGAACCAGCGCCTTCATTGTCTCTGAAGGTATCGTCTCGATGTTTCGGTTCGTGCGGCGGCTGTACTGCTGAACAAAATGGCGGACAAGCAGGGGGATATCTTCCCGGCGCTCCCGCAAGGCGGGAACACGGACGGGGAAGACGTTTAGCCGGTAATAAAGATCCGCGCGAAAAGCATGCTGATCCACCATCGACGCCAGGTCTCGATTCGTCGCCGCAATCAGCCGCGCATCGGAGCGCAACGTGCGCGAGCTGCCCAGGCGCTCAAATTCCCGCTCTTGCAGGACGCGGAGCAGCTTTGGTTGAAGCTCCAGCGGAATCTCGCCGATCTCGTCCAAGAAAACCGTGCCCCGGTTCGCCAGCTCAAACCGGCCTGTGCGCTGTGAAATCGCGCCGGTGAACGCGCCCTTTTCGTGCCCGAATAACTCGCTCTCAAGCAATCCGGTGGGAATCGCCGCGCAATTGAGCTTAACGAAAGCGTTGGACTTCCGCGAACTCAAATTGTGAACCGCACGCGCAATGAGTTCTTTCCCCGTGCCAGTCTCGCCGTAAATCAGCACGGTGGAGTCAGTGGGCGCGACGGTTTCGATCTGGCTGAGCACGCGGCGGAGGGCGTCGCTGCTGCCGACGATTTCGTCAAAGTTCAGTTCAGTGCGAATTTCGTCTTCGAGATATAGTTTCTCCTGCGAGAGTTGATCCCGAAGTTCGGTAATCTGGCGATACGCAAGCGAATTCTCGACGGCGATCGCGACCTGCTTGGCGACTTGACTGAGGAAACCAACTTCTTCGTCAGGAAACGCCTCTTCCTCCAAGCTCCCCACGCTGAGCACACCCAGAACGCCTTTCGGACTGACGAGAGGAACATGGCACAGAGTTTTGACGCCAATGGCGTGCGCGCCAGGATCGCCCAGCAGATCCGCGCTGGTAAGACGGATGGGCCTGCCGGTCTGAAATGCCGTCAGAATCCAGCCATCTTTTTTTTGCGGAAGACTGCCTTGTTCCAGCGCTCCGTTGCTCCCGGGAAAGTCCAGAGCGTATAAGCGCAGGGTGTCGCTGCCTGGCTCCGGAAGCGCAACTCCCACGCCGTCGCATTGCATCATACGCCGGATGCTGGCTGACACCGCGCGCAACACGTCTCTCAGATCCAGGTTCGAAACGACACTGTTCGTCAAATCGAGCAGCAGTTGCAGCCGCTCCTGGGCCTCCCTCAGGGCATGAAAGTTGGTCGCATCGTCGAGGGCCAGGGCAATCTGATTCACTACCAGCGAAAGGAAACGGACCTCTTCGTCGCTGTAAGCGTACGGGGATGTGCTCGCGAGCATCAAACTTCCGAGCTGCCGGTGGGCCGTGCTCATGGGCAGCGCGCAAACCGACCTGATACCGAAACCCCGGAGAACCGCCATCATTCGCGGGAATCGGGACTCATGCTCTACAGACGGAACGACCACCGCCTCCTGGTGTTGCTGCACCCACCAGGCGATGGTTTCTTCTGTCTGCAACTCGTGGCACGGCTTGGCAGCGCTGCACTGTTCACCCAGGTGCCAGTTGATCTTGTTCAGGTCTACGTCGAATTGTGCAATGGCGTCAAACTGCACCACGTTGCGCAATTCACGCACCAGAACTTGAAACAGGTCGCCGGGTTGTTGATGTGTACGAATCGCTTCCGCCAGGCGGATGAGAGCTTCGTATCTCCCCCTCGGCAGCTTTTCGATCTCGGGTGAAACCGCCGTCATGAAAGCCTGCATTGGTCCTCTCAAGTCCGGAAACATTCAGGCGTCGACGATTTGATGCGTGCAATCCGGCAGGCGATTCAGCAAACTCTTATGTGCCCTCGGCGCGAGCTGAAACCTGAGAAGACGGGGTCAACCAGCGGTGGTTCCCTGGCTGTCGATTTGATGGAACCAGATTTCCTCGTCGGACTGCAGAGCAACCGGAACTTCGTGAGATCGGTTCCCGGAAGGGAATGTTGACGTTCGTGTCCGGCTCTGGCGTAGTCCAGGAGGGCGACCTTCGAAAGAACCTGCGGGTGTTTCTCGCCGATATCATCAAAGCCTGCTTCTAAAGTCTTCTGCAGAGCGGGCTGGACTTCGTCCTGCAGACACACAGTCAAATCGCGATTTGAGCTTCGCCTCGCAAACCGGCACGGTTTGAGTGCCGATATCACAGTTTTTCGCGCCCGGCTGCCCAACCCGCCGAGCGGGCTTGACGGGGCCGCTGCAGATGTATGCTTCCAGAATCGCAGCGGGAACCACACCTCTTCCGCCTTCCACCATTTCTAAGTCGCGCGCCCCCTGGGTTGCTATTGCTTGTACAAAGGTCTGTTATTGTACATCTTAGGCGCAAAATCGAGGATGCCCGGCAAAGGCGGGAATGTGCCCGGAGAGCGAATCAGGATGAACCACGTGCGCTTGACCCCTTGGGCCGTGGCTCTGGTAGCTGCCGCCATCACCGCATTCGTCGGCTGCAGGTCCATTGCGCCCAACGCAGGGCACGAAGTCGTACTGGTGGAAAAACCGTTGATATTCGGCCACGGCGGCGTCGACCCTGAGCCGGTTCGGACAGGCAGGTCGTTCGTTGCCGTTACGACCGACGGCATCGACGTCAACATGCAGCCTCAGAAGTTTGAGGCCGAGCTTCCGGACACGATGACTTCCGACGGCGTGCCCATCACGTTCCACGCCATCATGGTGCTTAAGGTGACGAACTCCGTGACGCTCATCAAGAACTTTGGCCCGGATTGGTATCAGAACAATCTAGAGGAACCGTTCAGGACCATGCTCAGGCAGGCGGTCAGACGACGCGGCATGAACGAGACCGCCATCAGCACTACGGCGCTAGACGAAATCGACGGCGAGATCCAGGATCAGCTGGTGGCGTTCATGAGGCAGAAGACCCTTCCGGTGGAGCTCGTCACGATGACTGTAGGGAGGGCCAACCCGCCGGACTCGGTGAAGAACCAGCGCATCGAAACCGCTACGCGGGAACGGCGAATTCAGACGGAGAAGCAAACGAAGCTCGCCGAAGATCAGCGCCAGCTGGCCGAGACGAGTCGTGCAAACGCCGACAATGCCTATCGTGAAGCAATGCATCTGTCACCTGAGCAGTTCATACAGCTCGAGACGATTAAAATGCAGCACGACGTATGTGGCGAAAGAGGCAAGGCGACCTGTACGTTCATTCAAAACGGCGCACAACCGGTGTACAACCTGAACAAGTAGTATGGCTAACGATGACTGCGATTCCGGCGCTTCACGGCTTCACCCAAGACGGTCTGTTAGTCAGTTCTCCGACGGGCGCGAAAGTTTGTCGATGACGATGACATCGACCGGCGCTTTTGTTAATTCCAGTTTCATGCCGAGTTGCTCCTGGAAGGCGGTCACCAGGTTGGGTAGAGGATCGACATCGGCTCCCGGAGGCGGGGCGAGCCTGAGGTTCATTTGGATGAACTGCGTGTCGTCCGGAGCCCATTTAAGAGCGATGTTGTAGCGGCCGGTGAGTCCGCTTTGGTCGACCACGGGACGGTCGAGCATGACACGTTGCATGAGACTCGCCATATCGGTCATGGTGGAGTTGCTCATCGTCATGACGCCGGTGCCGGGGACCGAGCCCGCGAAGGTGCCGCCGCCATTGCTCCCCTGAGATTCGCTCCTCGTCATCTTGATCCCCGCCAGACCGCCCTTGCCAACATTGATCGTGTAGGCCGAGAGTTCGCGCTTTTCGATGTGGAAGGTGATCCCGAAGCGGTCCTTTGCCAAGTTCTGGACCATGATGCGCAATTGGGCATCGGTAGGCCTGCCTCCTTCAGGAAGCTTTGCGTTGACTTCGTAGCGATCGGAGGTCGCCCATGCGGGAAGACCGACGAATTGTTTGGGGTGCATGTTGAAGCCGAAGGTCAGCAGGTAGATCAGCGAGGCTCCGTGGGCCTGGTAGCTGCTAGTCCCGATGCTATAGGTTCCGGAAGGGATGTTGGTTTCGGGAGCGGGCTTGATGGTTGAGACTTCGAATTCCAGCGGCACATCTTTCGCGAGGAGCGCGGGTGGCTTCGGCAGCTCCCAGGCTGTCTCCGGTGTGGCGCGCTCTAATGGCATAGGTATGGAGTTGCGTCCCATGGTCAGCTTGCCGGCAAGGGAGTTGCCGTCAGCGCTCAGCGTGCCTTGATAGGTCATGCCCGCGATAGACATCTTCGCGGTGGTGCCTTGCAGAGAGATGTTGGCGACAGGCATCTGTACTTTGGTATCCAACAGAAACATGACGCCCGCGAGAGAGCCGTCGGTGCGCGTGACTCTGATCGCGGCGCGGCTTTCGGGTGCATTGGGCATCGTGACGTTCCCTTGCCAGACTCCTTCGAGGGACTGGGCCATCGTCAGGAGGGAGAAGACGGGCGACAACAGCAGAACTCGCAAGCGGTGACTGTTCATGTGGCCTCAAGCAGTACTCAGCCGAATTTCCATTTAGGGTTCCCGAGCACAGTTGATTATATAATGTGTTACTTCAGACTAGTTCGCCGGTTACAGGCGAATACCGGGTCGCACAAAGATTTCCAACGATTCGGGCATCTGTGAAATACCTCCCGAGGTCGGCAACACATACAACTGGACGTTCCCCGTCCGGGCTGCTCCCCCCAAAGACCTGACATGGCTCTGGCTGGCCGAGGGGACGATAACACGAGACAACAGGCACGTTTCGGGAACTTGACGGCTGGCCTCGCTTCGAGCAATGGATGTGTCGACCGCGAACGCGCGGCTGGCACATGCAACTCGAAACGAAATTTCTCTGATTGAAAATACCCGTCAGCGGCGGCTCCTATTTCGGCGACTGGCGCGTGACGTGGGCCGGAGGGTGGACCAGGGACAAGCTCTCCTGTCTGGTGATGATCGCGCGCGTCGCGTCTTCGGCGTCGCCCGCGGCGAGAATCGCGTCAAGAGCCACCAGCGGGATGCGCTCGGCCAGATCCTCACCGGCGAACAGCCTGACCGTCTGCGACGTCCAGTTGTGAACGTTTCTTCGTCATTTCCAAAAATATTGCAACTGGAGAGAGTCTGCGATTATCTATCGTTCGGAGACTGACTCCGTTTTAATCGGGACGGCAACGGCTTGTCAATGCTTTTTGTCAGATCAAGGAGGTTGCTATGCGTGTTTTATCAAAGTGCCGCAACACAAGGTCCGCCAATGTGGCACGCCGAGCGGAGCTACGGCTTCCCTTCATTTTCCCGGTAGCGCGGTAACACTCGTCCGATTGAAGAACGGAAGGTTGTTACCGTTACCGCCTTACCGGAGCAAGAGCGTGGCTTCCCTGGACGGAACAGTTCGAAATTGCCCCGCCGAGCATTTGAGAAAGCATCCATCAATCTCTTCAACTCACCTACGCTGGGGGAAAGTTTCGCACCCGGGCATAAGCGCGTCGTACATTGTCCGGCACGGCGTAGCGGTCGAATTCAGGGGGCGTACACCAGGAGATGGCCCGCGATTCGGGCGAAAGTCGTGTTTGATCCCGATCGGCGCGGAAATAGAACACGATGTCGTGGTGAAGATGGTACGGTTCGCCTTTGCCGGCGGGGATGCCGTGAACGTCAAGGCTAGCCAGCGTCGGAGCAGGGGAGGGCACCAGACCGGCGCCAGTTTCCTCCACGACTTCGCGGTGAGCTGTATCCCAGATTTCGGCATCCTCGGGTTCGACATGGCCGCCCGGCAGGAGCCAGCGATCGAGACGGCGGTGATGGACCAACAGCATCCTCTCGCCGTCGGCGGCCAGTACCAGTCCAGTGCACGTGATGTGCCCGGGCGTGAACTGGGCCCGCGAAAAGGGATCCGGCGAGCACTCAAGGAGCTTGAGGATCAGTTCAAGGCTCTTGATCGCTGCCCCGTCCGAAGGATCGGCAAAGGTCCGGATCAAGCGGGCCACCTTCGAGGCGTGCATCAAATAGATTGTCCCTCAGAGTTGGACGCTCCCAAGAGGAGGGTCGAAAGGGCTGTGGTGCGGCGTTGCCGCCGAGTAGCCCTCCGACTGGTGCACGTTTCCTTCGTAGAACGGACTGGGGGAAACTGGGGGTACCCTTGCGTCCAAGAAATAGGAAATTCGGGTAAGGACGGGTAAAGGGCGTTGATGACCTGAGTCTCGGGCCAGCGCGGTAAGGTGCGCAGTGTGTAGGGGTTGCGTTGGAAATGAAGGAGTTAGTTTGGCTCAATTCGCCCCTGACATCGCAGCGGCCAGATGGTTAACAGAGCACCCAAAACACAATCTATCAATGTGCAGCGACGCGTCGATCTGCTAACCTCGATCAAGGATGAAGCTTCTCGGAGGTGCCGATGCGATTGTCGACCTCTCCAAGCTTCGAGATTACTGCCTGGACCCGCACCATCCTCGTGGCCGGCACAAGGCTCGCGTATTCCTATCGACGCTGGGCTTGTCCCAGGCCGACGCCGATTTTCTGCGGGCTGCTCTGCTGGCGGCCGCGAAAGACGGGGAGGCCGTGCCTGGCGAAGCTGACCAATACGGTGAGCGCTACACGGTCGATTTTCGGATCGCCCGCGGCAATCGCGAAGCCAACGTCCGGAGCGCGTGGATCATTCTCCGCAGCGAATCGGCTCCGCGGCTGACCAGTTGTTTTGTACTATTGGATTGAGGAACGCCATGCGCGAACTCGAACTGCTATCCGTGGTTGCATTGCTCGAAGACGTCGCTGACCATGACCTGCTGCGCGGCCAGGTCGGCACGGTTGTCGAACGACTCGCCCCCGGTGTCTACGAAGTGGAGTTCAGCGATGACGAGGGCCGGACTTACGCCTCCCTGGCCCTGCGCGCCGATCAGTTGCTGCACCTTCATCACGAGCCGAGCCATCAGGCGGCTTGATCAACTCCATTCTCACTTTCCCCGAGTCTGCGTCGTCGATCAATTTCCCGACTGTCTCTTTCACGGCGGCGGCCTGTTCCTTCGAAGTGAGTCCGGGGCCAGCATCGATCTCTGAGAGGACGGCGTTTTCGATCGCTAACCGCGCGGATTGTCCCTGAGCTTGTTCACGTAGTCGACGCCGGTGCCGATGTCGGCGCGGTCCTTCCAAATGCCGTAGAAGGGGAGATCCCTGATGGAGGGCCGCTTGCGTGCCGCGAGTTGTTCCACGGGAACAAGCACCTCGACGACGGTCCCTTCCTTGATCTTCACATCTTAAAGAGGCCGGAAGACGCCGTTCTCGAACTTGGCCGCCAATCCTACACCGTAACGAACCTGACGCGCCAGGCGTTGTCACTCGGCCGGGGCCGGTCCCCACACGAGCCGTTATGCGGTCGCGTTAACCCCGCCGCAGCAGGCACTGGTGCTTCAGGTCTGCGACCGGAGCTCGCCGCAGCGAGGTGCTGGCGCTCCGCTGGGGTGATAAGCACGCGACCGGCTGCGCGATGTGCCTGGAATTACCGGGGGATGCATCCGTAAGCACGATAGGAACGAGAATTTCTATGAATACTCAGCATCACGCCACCTGCTTCCGTGCCACGAATATCGCGCTGTCGCTAGCTTGCAAGTTGTAGGGCCTGGAACTATCCACGGGCGTTTCCTCTTCCGCCGTGAACAAGTCCTGGGGCGCGGAACGAGACGTGTCAATCGCCAGACTCCATTGGAACCCCCGCGGCAACGGCGGGAGGGCAAAGTCGACTCCCTTCGTGCCTGCATTGAACATCATAAGAAGCGAGCCTTGTCCGCTTTCCTGGATGACGCAGGCGAGGGTTTTTTCTTTCGTGTCGGCCCAGTTGGGCAATCCTCCGTG